>DASXPZ010000499.1:0-5252 GCA_036493275.1 Pirellulales bacterium | reverse complement strand
AATCCAATTGGCGTGGTAGCTGACTAAAACCGCCATCAACGTCACTACTGCAAACAACGACCGCAGACTAAAGCGGAACCAGCGGCGGCGGGATAATGACGAAGTTGTGTGCATTTTGCGAGCGAGCGGGATCATGCTCTCAATCTACTTCGGCAGACTCCACTTCTTTCCCTTCGGCGGCAGGCCGTAGAATTTTACGGCGTTGTCCTGAAACAGCTTCTGCCGCGACGTGTCCGATTCTCCATTGACGATCTCCTGTAGAGCCTCGACCCAGGCGCGATAGGTTGCCCGCAGCGTGCAGACAGGCCAGTCGCCGCCGAACATCACTCGGTCTGGGCCGAACGTCTCGAGCGTGAAGCGGATGTTCGGCGCCAGGTCTGCGGCGGTCCATTTCTCGGCGGCGCTCGCCACGATGCCGGAGACCTTGCAGACCACGTTGTCGTGATCGGCCAGATGTTGCATGCCCAATTGCCACGTCTTGCGCTTGGCGTTGTCTTTTTCTTGCACGCTCATGTTGCCGCAATGGTCGACAATGAAACGCGTATGAGGACATTGCGCGACTAGCTTGTCGGCGTCGAGCAATTCGCCCGAGCGCATGCACAGATCGAAGCTCAAGCCGCGCTCCCCCAGTAGCTGCACGCCCCGCACAAATTTGGAATCGAGACAATATCCCTGTGGCGTTGTCGCCACGTGGAGCACCTGCCGCACCCCTTTGATCTGCGGATTACTTTTGAATTTGGCGACATACCCTCCAAATTCCTCGCTCGCGGGGCGGCCCGAGATCACCGCCGCAGTCATCGGGTTGTCGTCGCGCTGGCAGAGCTCGATCACGTAGCGGGCTTCGGCCTCCTGTTGCTTCGGCTCGACGTCGACTTCCATGTAGACTGTCTGCGCAATGTTTAACCCGGCGGTGGCCTTGAAATAGTCGGCCATTAAAAAACTGTGAGCGAGCGATTTTTCGTCCTTGGTCCAAGGCAAGGAAAAACGATCCAAATCCCACAAGTGTTGATGCGTGTCGACAATTGCCTGGACGGCGCGCGAAGTCATGGGGTTATTTCCCTTCGTGCAAAACTCGGCTCTAAAAAACTTGCAAACCCGGCCACTCGTTGGTACTAGTCTAGCGGACCAGAGCCCAAGAAACTCTTTGATCGCGTCCTCCGGTCGGTTACACTGCCAGGAGTGAGTTTCCCGCCCGCGGGGGTGCTTAATGCAACCGCGACGTCCGTCCTGCCTGCTGATCATTGAACTTCTCGCCTTGCTGCTGGCAGCCGTGGCCCCGGTCTGCGCGCAGCAGCCGACAAAGCAGCCGACTGAGCCGCCTTCAAAACCAAGCGCGGAGCAGGTGACGTTCTTCGAGCGTGAAATTCGGCCGCTGCTCGCCACCCATTGTTTCAAATGCCACAGCGAATCGAAGCAACAGGGGAGCCTGCGGCTCGACTCGCGCGAGGCGATTCTGACCGGCGGCGATCTCGGGCCCGCGGCCGAGCCAGGAGATCCGGCCGCCAGCCGTCTGATGGAGGTCATCGGTTATGCAGCCGATCTTCGCATGCCGCCAACCGGAAAGTTGAATGAGCGAGAGATTGCCGTGCTTGCTCGCTGGGTCAAAGAAGGAATGGCCTGGCCGACGGCCGACGCGAACTCTGCCGCCAGCCCTGCGGACGCCGGCGCGAAAGCGGCGGATAAAGGACCTCGTCCCACGCCTTGGTCGTTTCTGCTGATCGCGGATCCCCCACCGCCGCAAGCGCCGGACGACAACTGGTCTCGCGGGCCGCTCGATCGTTTCGTGTTTGCAAAGCTGGCAGCCGCCGACTTGCGCCCTGCGCCCGCCGCCGAGAAGCGAGTCTTGTTGCGACGCGCGAAATTCGACCTGCTGGGCATCCCGCCGACGCCCGCCGAGATCGACGCCTTTCTGATAGACGAATCGCCCGATGCGTTCGCCCGCGCGATCGATCGCTTTTTGGCGATGCCCGAATATGGCCAGCGCTGGGGCCGACACTGGCTCGACGTGGCTCGCTATGCCGACTCGAACGGCCAGGATGAAAACCTGGCGTACGTCAACGCGTTCCGCTATCGCGACTACGTGGTCGACGCTTTCAATCACGACAAGCCATACGACCAGTTCGTGCGCGAGCAGATCGCCGGAGATCTGTTGCTCGATAGCCCTTCGTCGAACGAGCCTTTCGCGCGGCTTATCGCCACCGGCTTCCTGACCCTCGGCCCCAAGATGCTGGCCGAGGACGATCCCGTGAAAATGGAGATGGATATAGTCGACGAGCAAGTCGACGCCATCGGCGGCGCTTTCCTTGGGCTCACGCTCGGCTGCGCCCGCTGCCATGACCATAAGTTCGATCCAGTGAGCACGGCCGATTATTACTCCGTGGCTGGCATCCTGAAGAGCACACGGACGATGGATAATTTTCGGGTCGTTGCCCAGTGGCACGAGCGACCGCTGGGGACGCCGGTCGAGATTGCGGTGAGAACGGAACACGCCGCGCAGGTTGCCGCGAAAAAGAGCGAAGTAAACGAGCGCACCGAGCGTGCGAAGCAGGCAGTTGTCTCCACCGCGCGAGAGCGGTTGGCAGATTACCTGCTGGCCGGATCCGATCTCTTCGAATCGCCGCCGTTAACTTCGCTCGCGCAAAACGACGCCGGGCCGATCGCGACGAATTTGCCATCCGATACGATCGTCCGCGAGGCCGAGAACTTCGATCGTGGCAATGTACTGATCGACACTACGAATTACGGGGCGCCGAAAATCGCTGCCGGAGCGGGCGGCGCTCCAGGAAGCCCTGAAAAAGACGTCCCGATCGGCGTGATCCTCAATCGAGGCGAACTGCCGAACTTCGTCGAGTATGAGTTGCAAATACCGCGAGCCGGCCCCTACCAGTTGGAGCTGCGCTACGCCGCCGCCGAGGCGCGGCCCGTGCAGATCCTGCTCAATGGCAAGCTTCGCAAATCGAGCGCGGCCGTGGCAACCACCGGATCGTGGTTTGCCGATTCGCAACGCTGGAGCCCTGAGGGGGTCTTTCAACTTCCGGTGGGCAAGGTCGTGCTCCGCTTGCAGCGTGCGGGGGGGCCTTTTCCGCATTTCGACCGAATCGCGCTCGTGCCGCAAACTGTCGAGGCGGGGAGTCCGCCCCGCCTGACGCGGACCGCCGAAGAGCTTGGCGCCGAGCGCAATCTCGTGCCCGCTTTCATCACGCAGTGGGCCGAGTTGCTCAAGGCCGCGCAGAAAGATCCACAGTCGGTCTGGCGACCGTGGCTCGCCTATCGCCGCGGCGAAAAGATTTCGGCCGACTCGTTCGCCGGTCCGGCAGCCGAGACGGCGACGCGGCTGCTGGCCTCCGGCCCCTTGGCAGAGCCAAACCCGGCTGGCGCCGCCGAGTTCGCCGCGCGCTATCGCACAGAGATCGCAGCGGCGGAGAAGCGAGCGCGGGAATCGAGTGACGAAGGCCAGAAGCAGGCCTCGAATCCGACCGACGAGGCACTGCGAAAAATCGTTGCGGACAAACAAGGTCCATTTCGCCAGCCTCAAAACATCGAAGAGCATTTCTCCACAGAAGATCGCGATGCCATTGCGCTCTTGCAAACGCAATTGACGGAACTGGAGCACTCCGCGCCGGCGCCATTGCCGGTGGCAATGGCGGTCGAAGAAGGGAAGGGCGCCGATCTAAAGATCCACGTTCGCGGCAGCCATCTGACTTTGGGCGAAGTTTCTCCTCGTGGTTTTCCGAAGACGCTCGCCGGCAATGCCCCTTCCATCTCGGGCGAGACAAGCGGCCGGCTCGAACTCGCCAACTGGATCACCGACCCGAAGAATCCGCTCACCAGCCGGGTAATGGTCAATCGGCTGTGGCGTTGGCATTTTGGCTCCGGCCTCGTGCGCTCGACCGATAATTTCGGGAATCTCGGCGACCGGCCGAGCCATCCCGAATTGCTCGATTGGCTGGCGACGCGGTTCATCGAGTCGGGCTGGTCCGTAAAATCGATGCACCGGCTGATCATGCTCTCGTCGACCTACCAGATGAGCACGAACTACAACGCCGCCGCAGCCGAGGCCGATCCTGACAACCGGCTCCTGTGGCGTAAGAATCGGCGCCGATTGGAGGCCGAGGCGGTCCGCGATTCCCTCCTGTTTGTCGGGCGCAACCTCGACACGTCGCTCGGCGGCACGCTGTTGAAGTCAAAGCCGCGCGAGTATGTAACGAGCACCGCGTCTATCAACGGAACGAGCTACGCGACCAGCCGCCGCAGCATTTACTTGCCGGTGGTGCGGAGCGCCCTCTACGAGGCGTTCCAGGCATTCGATTTTGCCGAGCCCACGACGATCAAGGGAGACCGCGAAAGCACGACGATCGCCTCGCAGGCGCTGTTTATGATGAACGGCGACGTCATGAACGAGGAGAGCGCCCGAGTGGCCGCGCGGCTTGTAGCCGATTATCCGGAAGATCGAACGGCCCGCGTGCAAGATCTGTACGCCAGCTCGCTCGGCCGAACGCCAACTGCGCCAGAAATCGCGCGGGCGTTGTCGTTTGTCGACCGTTACGCCACGGAATTGCCGAGTGGCGAAAACGCGCAGTGTCAAGCCTGGCAAGCCCTCTGCCGGGTGCTACTGTCGTCGAACGAATTTTTATACGTCGAGTAACGGCATTTCGAGTAAGGCGAAACGGCCATGAAGCACAACGCCTGCGGACGATTTCAAACGGTCCTCACTCGGCGTGATCTGCTGCGCTCCAGTGGCGCCGGCTTCGGCTTGCTCGGGCTGCAAGGCTTGCTCGGAGAACAGGCGAATCGCGCGAGCGCAGCCGGGACCAGCAGTTCCCCAGCCGGCGATCCGCTGGCCGTGCGGGCTCCCCATTTCGCCCCGCGGGCGAAGCGCGTGATCTTTCTCTTCATGCACGGCGGGCCGTCGCAGGTCGATACGTTCGATTACAAGCCGCTGCTCACGCGCGATCATGGCAAGCCGCTGCCGTTCAAAAAGCCGCGCGTCGTCTCGTCCGATACCGGCGCGCTGCTGGCCAGCCCTTGGAAATTTCAGCAATACGGACAATCGGGCGCCTGGGTCAGCGAGCTCTTCCCGCACATCGGCGGCTGCGTTGACGACCTCTGCTTTTTGCACGGCATGTATGGCTCGAATTCGCGCCACGGCGGCGCGCTGCTTGAGCTGCATACCGGCAGCGACACGTTCGTCCGCCCCAGCATGGGCTCGTGGATCGGTTACGGGCTGGGAACCGAGAACGCCAACCTGCCAG
>DASXPZ010000498.1:0-10436 GCA_036493275.1 Pirellulales bacterium | reverse complement strand
AATCGCAAGCCACCATGATAAACTCCGACATGGCCAGTGCTCCTGTGCTAGGTCCGGGAAATGTTCGTTCAACACACTTGAACTTTCCCAACACCCAACCACCGCAGCAACTGGCCTCTTTCACTACATAATCACTCTGTGGCTATAGTTTTGTTTTGATTTGTTCCTTTAATCGGGCACCGGGTCAGGCCTCAGAGAGGCCAGCTACAGTGGGCGTGTTTCCGTGGGAGTTGTTAATGGGTGATCTCATGAGAGGCAAGCAGCGGCTCGTAGCGCCGTTGGCGATTGCGATTACGATCGTGGTGGCGACGGCCGCGGTCGCAAGAGCAGATGAAGGAGGCTTGCAGTTCGCTGTCTCGCTCGATCGCGCGGTGGCCGAGCAAACGCTGCCCGCGCAAGACGGGCGGCGCGCCGTTACGGGGCGGCTCTATGTTTTTCTCTCGCAACGCGGCGGTCAGCCGATCTCGGGGCCGAACTGGTTCAAGCCGGAGCCGTTTGCCGGGGTCGATGTTCGGGACGTGCAGCCAGGCGATGCGCGGCGCGTCAACGGCGCAGCTTCGGCGTTTCCCGATTCGCTGGCAAAACTGCCGGCGGGCAAATATCGAGTGCAAGCCCTGCTGGATCACGATTTCTACTCGCCCGACCATTCGCACGGCGTCGGCAATTTTTATAGTGAAGTCAAAGAGATCGAGCACGACCCGGCCCGGCCCGCCACGGTCGAACTGCTGCTCAATCAAACGATCAAGGCCGAGACCTTCCCGACGCGTGACTGGGTCAAAGAGATCGTGCTACGTAGCGAGTTGTTGTCGCAATTTCACAAGCGCGAAGTGGTTGAAAGGGCGAGCGTGGTGTTGCCGGCCGATTACGCCGAGCATCCGAATCGGCGCTATCCGGTGATCTACGAGATCACCGGCTTCGGCGGCACGCACGTTCCGCCTCCCAGGCTGCTCGCCGCGGCGCCTGCAGCGGACGAGGGAGAAACCGATTTCATCCGCGTCACGCTGGATGGCAAATGCAAGTGGGGCCACCACGTTTACGCGGATAGCGCCACCAATGGTCCCCGCGGCGCGGCGCTAGTGCGCGAGATGATCCCACATATCGACGCCACCTACCGCACGATCGCTCAGTCCTCGGGGCGTTTTGTCACCGGGCACAGTTCCGGAGGTTGGACCAGCCTGTGGTTGCAAGTGACTTATCCCGACATGTTCGGCGGCTGCTTCAGCACCTCGCCCGATCCGGTCGACTTTCGCGATTTTCAACGAGTCGATCTCTACGCCTATCCGCCGCTCAGCCTCTACTTCGACGAGAAAAACGAGAAACGCCCCATTGCCCGCCAGGGGGAAACGCCGGAGTTGTGGTTCGTTTCGTTCGGGCTGATGGACGACGTGATCGGCCGGGGCGGGCAGCTTCGCTCGTTCGAAGCGACCTTCAGCCCGCTCGATTCGGAGGGCCTGCCGCGGAAGCTCTGGGACCGGAAGACGGGGCAGATCGATCCGCAAGTAGCCAAGGCGTGGGAGAAATACGACATCCGCCTGATTCTCATGCGCAATTGGCAGACGCTGGGCCCCAAGTTGCAAGGCAAGCTCCACATTTACACCGGCGGCCTCGACACGTTCTATCTCGAAGGAGCGGTCGAAAAGCTGATACCCGCGCTCAAGGAGTTGGGGAGCGACGCCGAAGTAGTCGTCGTCCCCGGCAAGGGACATGGCGGCCTGCGCACACAGGAACTCGTGCGGCAGTTTCGTCGCCAGATGACCGAAACGGTGCGCGCCGCGCATCCGGACACGCCGTAGCTAAAGACTCTCGCTCGCACGTCAAGTAACGACGACGCGGCTCTATCTACCAGTCACGGCCGTCCACGGCATTTCGAGATGCGCGAGCCAGCCGACGGCGATCGTCGCCAGCACGTAAAACGCGTAATGAAAGAAACCATTGCCGAAGTCGAGATCGAAAAAGGCAAACGCGATGCCGGCCCCGATGCCGAAAAACGCCGGCGCGATAAAGAACCAGCTCCAGGCCGTGGAGCGCATATCGATCGGGATGAAGTAATACCCACACCAAAGCGCGGTGTACGCCAAGCCGCATAGCGCGGCGCGAACCCAGAGCCACATGCCACGATGCGGCTCCAGCTCTTCCTCTCTCAGCAGGGCGTATCCGCCAGCCGCCAACGGGATCGAAATGGCCAACAGCGCCAAGACTCGCAGCGCGATAACATCTTGAAAGATCTTGCCGGCCACCGCGGCGATGGCCAGCACGCCGATCGCGCCGCAGACGGCAATCATCGTCGGCACTAACTCGAACCGCGTCGGCTTCCGCGTGATGGGCTTGAGCGCGGGCTGGCCGGTCGTGGTCTTTCCGCCTGAGACGAATTCTTCCGGGGCGTGAACCTGGACCTGATCTTCCAGCTTGGGGATGGTGATCGGCGCCTTGCACTTGGGACAAGGGCCTTGCTTCCCGGCGAACTTTTCGCTGACCTGAAAGCGAGCCTTGCAAGACGGGCAAAGTACTGGAATGGGCATGCGCGAACGGCTCTCGGACAGTAAAGATGGGGCGGACCAGCCAAACCCCTAGTCTGAACGCCCGAGGCCGAAATGTCTAATGGCCGGGGGCCAAAGGAGGCCGAGCGAACGGCGAACTACAGTCGGCGGGCGCCGAGACCCCTGATTTGCTCGGAAAAAGCCAGCCGGGCGGCCTCGCAAAGGCGGGCGACTGCTCCCGCGTCGGAAACAGCCACCCGTTGACAGTTTATGCCGGAACGGCGAACCTCGTCCCCATTAGCAACCTGGCACAGAATCGAGTCCCCCGGTGGCGGAAGAAAACTATCAGCAGCGCACGCTGCGGTTCGAGGCGGAGCGCAAGGCGTATCTGGCCCGCGGCGAACGTGTCGGAAGAGCTCGCGTCGCCTGCGCGCTCGCGGCCGCCGGGGCGCTGGCGGCGGGGTGGGAAAGTCGCCTGATCCCCTGGCGTCTGGGCGTCGGGCTGGCCGCGGCGCTGGTGGTGATGTTTTTAATATGCGTCTTCTTGCAGCGCCGCATTCGAGCCGATGCCGACCGCTGCGCGACTTTGGCGAAATTGAACCGCCAGGGCGTGGCCAGAATCCACCGGCGCTGGAAGGAATTGCCGGCGCCTCAGGCTCCTGCAGAATTCGAAGCCGCGCCGCTGGCTCGCGATCTCGATCTCTTCGGACGGGCTTCACTTTTTCAACTCGCTTGCACTGCGGCCACTCCGCAAGGCCGCGCGACACTGGCCCGCTGGTTGCTTCATCCGGCGCCGGCGGCGGAAATCGTCGAGCGGCAGGCAGCGGTGCGCGAACTGGCGGCGCTACTCGATTGGCGACAAGAATTCGAATTCCGCGGTTCGACCGACGGCGGGCATTTCGAAGACCCAGCCGAATTTCTGGCGTGGGCCGAAGGGCCTGCCTGGCTGAAAGGACGCCCGGCGCTTTCGGTCTACAGCGTCGTCGCGCCGGTGATGTTGGTTGTCGCCGCGGTGCTGCAAGGCGTTGGGTGGCTCGCGCTGCCGTGGTGGGGCGTCTTTCTCTTGGCCAATATCGCCGTCGCAGGCTTGACGATGCGACACATTCATGGGGTTTTCACCCGCGTGTCGACGGGTGAGCAGCCGTTTGAGCGCTACGCCGCCTTGATGCAGTGGGCTAGCGAATCTGCGTTTCAATTGCCGCTGCTCGCGCGCCTGCAACAACGCCTGCGCGTGGATGGTCGCGACGCCGCCGCTCAATTGCGCGCCTTGCAGCGCCTGGTGACGCTGGCCGACTTGCGCTATTCGTCCACCGTCTACGGCCCAATCCAGGCTCTATCGCTGTGGAATGTGCATGTGCTGCGAGGCATCGAATCGTGGCAGCGCCACGCAGGCGCCCATGCGCGAGATTGGCTGGCGGCGCTGGCGGAATTCGAGGCATTGGCTTCGCTGGCGTCGCTCGCCCACGCCGAACCGGCTTGGGTCGATGCGCAGATGCACGACGAGCCGAAGCTCGAAGCCCAGCGGCTCGGCCATCCGCTGCTGCCGGCCGCAGCGCGCGTCGATAACGACGTCGAACTTGGTCCCCCCGGCGCGTTCTTGCTCATCACCGGATCGAACATGTCGGGCAAGAGCACCTTGCTGCGAAGCATCGGGGTAAATGTCGCGTTGGCCCAGGCCGGAGGCCCCGTCTGCGCGGCCGCGCTGCGGATTCCGCCCCTGGTGTTGGGCGCCAGTATCCGCGTGCAGGATTCGCTCGAAGAGGGGACCTCGCTCTTTATGGCCGAACTGAAGCGGCTCAAGCAGATCATCGACGAGGCGTCGGCCGGCCGCGCCCTCTATCTCTACTTGCTGGATGAGATATTGCACGGCACGAATTCGCACGAGCGACGCTTCGCCGTGCGGGCGGTGCTGGAAAGGCTTCTTGCCGAACGAGCCATTGGCGCCGTATCGACGCACGATCTCGACCTGGCTGACACGCCGCTGATGACCCAGGCCGCGCGTGCCGTTCACTTTCGTGAGACGATCGTCGAGACGCCCGACGGACCGAAAATGACGTTCGATTATCAAATGCGGCAAGGCATGGCGACCACGACCAACGCGCTGGTCCTGCTGGAACTAGTCGGCCTGGCGAAGCGGCCGAAAGAAGGCTGAGAGAATCCCATACTACAAAGGAGAGCAGGGCGCCTCTCTTTACTCTTCCTCGAGCAGATCCCCTTCGGTGATCATCGAGAAGCCCTTGGCGGCCAGGGTTTCCATGCCCATGTCGATATTATCGACCATTAGGGCCACCGCCGGGCGGCCGCGCGGGCGGACCAAAAGCGGATAGGCCTGGACGATGTTCACTTCGGCTTGCAACAGCGCCGTGCAGACTTCGAGCAACGGTTGGCTGCTATCAGGCAGTTCGACCCCGATCAGATCGGTTTCAATCAGCGCCAGGCCGGCCCGCTCAAGGATCTCGCGCCCTTGCTCGGGATGGCTGAGAAGAAAGCGGACGAAGGCGCACTCGCTGGCGTCGGCGATCGAGAGGGCGACGATCTTGACCTTGCTCCCCTCGAAGCGGCGGACCACTTCGAGCAACTGCCCAACGCGGTTCTCGAGAAACACGGTGAACTGGCGGATCGACGGATAGTTCCGACCTCGCATGGTGGAGTAGCCTGTGCCGGATCCGGCGCCTGTGCTCATGATTGTTCCAAACTCGAGAGGGACGTTTGGGCGTCTCGACCGCAAGCTGAGACGTTACGCCCAGATTCTTTCTTGCGCCGGCTGGTTCGCCCCGCCGCGTTCATTCGTCGGCCAAGAGCGCCGAGTCAACTTAGAGAATCGGGGGGATTCCGTCAACCAGAACCGCCACGGGATAGTGGTACGTTTTGCCTGCCAGTAAAGTAAAAACTTCATCGGCCCCCCGCCGCGTCGAACAAATCCCGGAAGCTCCACAGCCGATCCGTCAGCCCGGCCATCATCGCTGGCGTGGGGCGAAGCTTGCCGCTCTTGCCGCTGTCATCCGTATGCCGGCTGCGCCACACGTAATTGTAGAAAGCGAAGTACATCGCGCAAGCCGCTTCCAAGTTTTCCAGCTTCTTGCTGAATCCCAACGACAGCCGCGTAAACCGCTTTAGCAGCGTTCGCATCGTCAAGTTGGCTCGTTCGACGTGGCTCGTGCATATCGTCGATTCTTGGCCTTCCATCCCATAGACGGCGCGGCGCTTCGTGCCGACTATCTCGGAAGGCGTGTAGGGCATCGTCGCGTTTCGATAGTCTTTCACGATCGTCCCGAACTTGGCGTGCGGACCAAACGCCAAGTCTACCGCTTCCGGGTATGGGGCAAAGCCGTCCGTCGAAATCTGGACAACCGGCTTGTAGCCGCCCTGGGCGAATGCATGGGCATCGCTGGCGTGTTGGTTGGGGAATACCAGCCGCGAGGCCAAGTCCATCATCAAGCGGCGTGCATTGTCGCCAGAACGCTTGCCGACCAGAAACGACGGGGCCAGCTTCGTGTCCTGGTCGATCCCGTACCAAATATAGATATCGCCGCTGCTGTAGCTTTCGGCCCGTTCGTCCGTCGTCAGCCTGGCTTGCTTCTTGGCGACGAACGTCCAAATCTCGTCAATCTCGACGTGGCGAAGTGTGAGGCCGCGCATTTCGCGGTCCATCAATTCGGCGCAGCGGCTGCCGAAGCTTATCAGCAGATTCTGGATCGTGGTCCGATGGACGCCAGTTAGCCGGCTGGTGCTGCGGAGCGTGTTCCCCTCGACCAAATGATTGAGAACCGAAATCTGCCGCTCACGGGAAAGGATGTTGGCCATTGTCGTGTCGCTTTCGATTGCGGCTCACGCTAGAATGGCTTTATCAGGGAGCAGCCTAGCGAAAGCCTGGTTGTTCTTCGCCCCGATTCAGCCTTGCCGGGCCGAGTCGGGGTTTTTTATCATGCACTTATTGTAATTGCAGTAAGTCGGCAAGTCAAGGCTTGACGGAGCTATTTTTGCCATTACATTTAATGCATGATAAAAAAGAAGATGGGACGGCCCCCTAAGCCGCCGGATGAAGTACGCGCGGAGGTTTACCAGCTTCGCCTAACGGCCGCCGAGCGGTCGGAATACGACAGCGCAGCAGAACGCGCAGGCAAAAGTCTTTCGGAGTGGATCAGGGATAACCTGTCCAAGGCCGCTAGACGGGGCCAGTCAAAGCCCTAGCGGAGAGAGGGGGAGTTGAACCCTTCCGGCGCATGGGCCGGCACCTTGGTCGCTTATAAGGCGATTACGTCAACCGTGACGTGGACCGCTCTCCAGCTAGAGAGCGGGAATCGGAAGAAGCTTGGCGATGTCCATGTCAAACATGAGGGCATGGCTAGCCGAGTGGTTCGCGCGATTTCAGTCGCGGCTGTAAAGCTTGTGTTCGGGATCGAGCCAGACTACGTGAAATACATTTTCCTTCCAAAATCCATGTATTCTGCCGTCCTTCATGGTCTTCACCCCAAGCTGCCACGGAGCATCACGAGACTCGTCAGGATTTATCTGAAATCCATTTATCTCAGTTGTCTCCGCAAATCTGATGGTATGCGATCGCATTGCGTCAGGATTTATAGGCTGAAGCAAATCCCTGAGCGGTAATAAGCAAACCTCTTTCATTCGTGCGAAAAGCATTTCGGCCCATTCCGCCGGGGATCGCCTGTCGCATGAGTTAAGTCCAAATTTTTTATGACTTGCGTCCAGGTAGCGAAATGAGAATAGGACATGGCGTGACGTAGGTGGAATTGCCTCTGGAATCGAGCTTGTTCGCTTTAGCTCTGCGGCAAAGCTTCCGAGCCCCTGTCGCGGCTGCTTTGGGGCCTTCTTAGCCATTCAGCCTTGCCTTGTAGTATCGCTTGATCGCGTTTTTCAAAATGACCCTATTCGATGGCTCTTCATCGGATAATCCTAATCGCGATTCTCGCCAGGGTGTTTCTTCGCGGGATAGCTGTTCGATTTCAAATCCAGATAATCGCCCGTATGACTGAAGCAAATCTGCGATGTGCTTTTCTTCCTGCTTAGGCAGTCTCGCTACTCCGGCGGGTGCATCAATAGGGCGACTTCCGAAATGGCGGTATTTTCCAAAGACAAGCGGCTGCATCGGGCCATTGGGCCATGCCTCAAATTCCTCTTGAAAGAGCGGCGCGCCATAAATAGCCAAGTACCATGCCTGTGCGTAATAGAGTAATTTTTGTAGTCTTAAGTTAGTGACGACATCGCCATACCTATTGCAAAGGTCAATAATTCGTTCGGCCACAATCATGGCATCAATGCTCTTTCGCGGAGTCGGTCGAGCGCTGACACTTGATGGGATTGAATAAGGCCGCGGGGACGTGGCGCCAATGAAGCCAACTACAGAAGACACGCTTGATGGCCCTGGACTGGCCGTGGTGCCGTGAATGGAAGTCGATGGCGTTGTGGCGCTGCTTGTATCTTTTTTACTCATTTAACGACTATGCCTCCACGGTTTTGAGGCGGCTCCCATCAGCAACGGAGCTGTTCTGCGACTTCTGAAAATTCGTAATGAGCACCTTGATTACTTCGGCCATGTGTTCACTCGACATAACAACCTCAGCAACACACTTTGCCGGAAGGCTTTTGATGGCTTCGGCCTGACGCTTGACGTCGGCAATGTCATCGCCCAAAAATAGCGGGGGCGTAATGTCAAAGAAAAATAACCGAAACATCCCTTCGTCGTGATGGACGACGAAGTGATTGGAAAGAACAGGACGTAAATCGTCTGGAACATGGCGCTCGATCTTGAATCTTTTTACCAGCCTCGCTCCGTGCGGATTGGCAGCTGATTCAGCCAGTGCCCTTTTGTTGCGCTTTGCTGGCACTGGTTTCTGCTTACTTGCTTGTCTTTTCTTTGCCATTGCCGAGCCCCGATATAATGGAGATGTTGACTCAAGGGAAGTTCGTCTAATCAGGATCGGACATTCGGAGGAGCAGATTGTGGAGATGTCAAAAAACGGGTCCAATATGTCGCATTCTATCTGCCGCACTCCCCCGTATCTACCCACTCCCCGCCCTTGCGTCATAGGCCTACCGGCCTGCCGCCACTGCGGCACGGGATAGCCAACATGCCCACCCCACCCCGCCGCCGCTCATACTTCATCATAGGAACTGCGGTCATTCTCTGGGGATTGTTCGGGGGTTCGTATGGGGCCTACCGCCTCGTGCAGCATGGCTCGCCGCCGATTATCGTGGCGGCGGCATTATTCGTAATCCCAAGCTCTATAGTTGCTGGAGGTCTTATGATCTGGAATGGATCGCGGCGATGACCCCCATGCCTACACCACCCCGCCGCCGCTGGTTTCAGTTCTCGCTCGCCACGATGTTCGTGGTGGTGACGGTGCTTGCTGTTTGGCTGGGGTGGGAAGTGAAGTTAGTCAGAGATCGAAGCGATTTTTTAGTTTGGTGTCACGAGGGAAATGTGGCTGCCGGTCTTGAGCGAGGCTGGACTGCATACCCATCGCGAAATGTACCCGCACCGGCGATTCCATTCTGGCGACGCTGGTTAGGGGATGAGTCTGTTCATGCAATTACGCTGCCACCTGGGTCCTCTGCTGCCGACTACGAACGGGCTACCGTCCTATTTCCAGAAGCGGCCATCTCTCGCGACTGACGACGAACCGACTCCCTCATCTTGTGCCATTCAGCCCTAGCCCCCGATCACTAGAAATTCTTGCGCTTTTCTGCGCTATTCATTTGAACGCGGCTGAAAATGTACCACTACCCGCCACGGCGCCAACGACTTCGGCGTTCTCGGCCGAATGGGTTTATTGCTTTCTCACCGGACTCTAAGATGGCGCACTGCAAAAGGCGGGACGACATTCGCTCCACGCGATGCTTTCGATATGAAACGGGCGTGAGGCCGACTCTCAGCCCTGCTAACGCAAATCTAACCGAGTTTCTAAACGACCGGGGTAAGCTCACGATGCTTCGCGAAATGGACGTCGAGATCCGCGTCCGCTATCAGGAAACCGACGCGATGGGTTTCCTGCATCACGCCAACTACTTCACCTACTTCGAGATCGGCCGGACCGAGCTGCTGCGGGCGACGGGCCGTGACTATCGCCAGATCGAAGAAGAAGGGCTGTTCATGGTCGTCGTCAAAATTGGGTGCACCTACAAGCTGCCCGCCCGATATGACGACGTCCTCACGCTGCGGACGACAGTCACGCGAGTCACAGCCGCCAAAATCGAGCACACCTACCAGGTCTTTCGCGGCGAAGACCTGCTGACCGAAGGATTCAGCACGCTCGCCTGCGTCGACCGCAGCGGGCGGGTGCAGCGCGTGCCTGAATGGCTGCGGGTGGAAGGGGGTTAGGCGTGCTTTGCTTTGTAGCTCAGCGCACTGAGGCGCGTGGTTGTCCCGGCCTCTTGGCGCGATCGTCGCTTTGGCCTGTTATCATTGGAGAATGCGAAGCATCTTGCAGTGGGCGTGTTTGGGCTTTTGTGCCGCTCTTCTAGCCGTATTCGTTTTCGGCTTTGTGATTACCACAGCCATTTCAGCAAACTCTACTGAAATCGATTTTGCGGCATTGAATGGGATAATCTTCAAGACGCTTGCCTTGGGTGCAATACTTGCCGGCGCATGCGGCGCGTGGATCGGTTGGAATCGACGGAGGAAATCCTGATATCAAACTGTCGCACTGCTTGTATTTACAAAACGGCAAACTTCCAGCGGGGGGTCTCAGGCTGTTTGATAAAGTGAAGTTTTAGCGAGATTTAATCATTCGACTTCGTCTTGCCTCGGGCCTCATCGAGCACTTCGTCCGCGAGGCGAACGCCCGCTTTGGCCTCTTCGGTCTGTTCTGCCGGCTCTTCAGCTTCCTCAGGGTCAAGCTCGGTCCCGAGCAGCCAGCTAAACAGGAAGTCGATCGGATGCCACTCGACCTGCCATCCAGGCCTTTCCGCCTTGGGGTCAGTGTTGTCCACGATGGCGCA
>DASXPZ010000497.1:0-2416 GCA_036493275.1 Pirellulales bacterium | reverse complement strand
CGACGCGACCGGTCGACTCGTTGACCACTCCGCAGTGGCCGTGGTCTGTATATTCGCAAAAGCAGACGTCGGTCATCACCAGCAGGTCAGGCGCGGCGCTTTTGATCTCGCGGATCGCCTGCTGCACGATTCCTTTATCGCTGTAAGAATCTTGCCCCAGGCTGTCCTTCTCGGGCGGTATCCCGAACAGGATCACGCCCCCTACGCCCGCCGCCGCCACAGCTCGGACTTCCTCGGCCAGCACGTCGACCGACAACTGACACACGCCGGGCATCGATTCGATCGGCTGTCGGACGCGGCGCCCCGATCGGACGAACAGCGGCTGAATCAAGTGTCGCGGATCGAGGCTCGTAACGCGCACCATCTCGCGCAGCCGCGGATGCTGGCGAAGGCGCCGCAATCGCGTCGTGGGAAAATCTGCGGATGGCGTGTGGGGATCCGACATTGGATTATTTCAAACGGAATTGGACTGGAGCAGTTTTTTTGAGTCGTGAGGCTCGTCGCGCGCTACGGCGATCTCGGAGGACCGGCCGCCACCGGATCAGCCAGGGCCGCTTGCGCCCGCTCGACCAGCGCCGCCGCCCACGGTTTGTCGCGATATAACTCTACGACAGCATTGCGAATCCGGCGGGCGGCGGCCGGGTCCTGAGGCTGTAACCGGTCCGCGATATCGAGGCGTAAGGTCAGAAGTTTGGTCTCGCCGGCAAGTTGCTCATCGATCTGGCTGCGCAGCAAATCGAGCTTGCGCTTGGCCAGCAGGAGCGCCTCGGCGTCGGTCGGGGGCAATTTCTCGTCGCCGTCGTAGAGATCGACGATCGCTTTCAGCTTCTCCGCGGCCAATTGCGGATTCATGCGGGCGAAGTTCATCGCCTCCAGATAGGCTCGTTCGACGGGGCTTGCCGTCTCGATCCCGTCGACCGTGCGACCGCGCACGTCGGCGCGGCGTCCGACCCAATAGAGCTCGATCTGTTCGGCCTTTTGTTTCACTTCGGCGCCGCGCGGGTCGTCCGGATAGCTCGACAGAAACGTTTTGACGAGTTGGCGAGCCTCGCTGAGCACAGTCTTGTCTGGGTCGGCGGCGGCGGTCGAGACGCGATCATAAATCGTGTCGGCGCTAGCCGGTTGGCGAACGTACCAAACTACGCCGCCAATCATCGCCAGCGCAGCGGCCAGTAGAATCGCCTGACCGACGCGAGCCAAGTTCGCCCTCGAATCGATCGTCTCGCGCTGGCGGTGCTCATCGCGAGAGACCGTAACGAATCGCGCCGGCGGAGGAGTGGCGGGCCCGATGGCGATGGCCTTCGCCGCTTCGGCGACGCCGCCATTTGCAGCCGATTTGTCGGCGACCGGCGCCTCGGCCCTTGGCGCATCTGCCACCGAATGGCCGCCGGCGGTTGGAGAATTCAGATCGAACGTTGCCGCCACGGCGCGGTCGCGCTTCGCGGCCGACGTCTTGGCGCCAGGCTCCACAGGGCGCGCCAGTTCGTAGCTCTTGTCGTTCGCCACAGCGTCTTTGGGGTCCGCCGCGCCCGCGCCAGGAGCGGTCATCGTGGCGCTCGTCACTGGACCGGGATGGGCGGCGCCGCCGGATCGCGTGGGCGAAGAGGACTGTCGATCGCCGATCGCGGAGAGGCCGTGCCGCATCGCCTCGAGTCGGCGCGAGAGGACCATTGCGGTGGCGATCCGCTGGTCCGGATCCTTGACCAGCAAATCGGCCACGATCACTTGCAACTCCTCCGGCACGTCGGCGGCGTAGCGACCGACCGGCTCTGGCTTGGCGAAGCGCTGCAATTGCAACATCTCGACCAGCGTGTTCGCCTTGAATGGAGGGCGACCAGCAAGCAGCGTGTACATGACGCCCCCCAGGCTATACATGTCGCTGCGCTGCGTGATCGGACGTCCGTCGGTTTGCTCGGGCGCCATGTATTCGGCCGTTCCCAGCACGCCGCCGACCGACGTCAGGCCCGTGCCGCCGAACAGCTTGGCAATGCCGAAGTCGGAGAGCTTGATCTCGCTGCTGGCGCCCAACAGCAAGTTCGCCGGTTTGATGTCGCGATGAATCACGCCGCGATCATGCGCGTGCTTGAGCGCCGCGCAGGTTTGAATGGCGTACTCCGTCACTTCTTGCCAGGTGAAACGACGACCGGTGGTCATCTCGTCTTCAAGGCTTCGCCCTTCAACCAGCTCCATCGCATAGAACAGGTGCTCCCCTTGCTCGCCGAAGCCGAAGAGGCGGACGATATTCGGATGGTTGAGCTTGCGGAGCGTTTCGATCTCGACCTTGAACCGTTCACGAAAACCTTCGTCGATCGCCAGCGACGTCGAGAGTACTTTGATGGCCGCCGGCTCTCCGGTCTCGTTGAGCAGCCCCTCGTAGACGGTCCCCATCCCTCCCCGCCCCAGCTTGCGGCCGATC
>DASXPZ010000496.1:0-6051 GCA_036493275.1 Pirellulales bacterium | reverse complement strand
CCTGGGACCAAGGGATTATGAGTCCCCTGCTCTAACCAACTGAGCTACGGGCCCGAACACTGTAAAACATGGGATATTTTGACGTTTTCGGCGATGCCTTTAAAAACGGTCTGACACCCGTTTTGACACCTGACACCCATGACTCCCCAGTCTACCAGCCGGCGCGCGAAGCAGAAGCCGGCAAAGCCCCGTCCTGACTTTCCGCTCTTCCCTCACGCCTCGAACCGTTGGGCAAAAAAATCCGAGGCCAGTTCGCCTATTTCGGCAAGGTGTCAGACGACCCCAAGGGCGAGGCAGCGTTGCTGCTGCGGCTCGATCAGAAAGACGAGCTGCTCGCCGGCCGCACACCTCGCGCCAGCGTCGAGGGCGTCACGATCGGTTCGGAAGCCGATCCCACGCCAAACTTTTGACCGATTTGGCCGACAGAATTGCGTACAAAGCTTCGTCTGGCGGATGGCAATATTAGGACGGTTAGGACGCTTCCACTCCTATGTTGAGCTTTTGCGATTTGAGATGAGTGAAAAAGGGTAGAGGGAGGCGTAAGGGTACACAAAGGACCGTCTGTGTACGAACAAGCGAGGATTGCCGCGGGAAACGTCACGCGACACAGCGCACGATCAACAGCGTGTGTGTCGTTACGCGCTCGCGTGTGTTGCATTCGCTCAAGTAGCGAAGAGAATCAGCGCATCAACAGCGGTGAAACAAGAGGAGAAGAGAGTCGCAAACAGCATGCGAACAACAGAGCACGCGCCCCCGCCACCTGCGCTGTTGGCCCCTTCTTCGCCCTCTTTGAGCGCTGATCGGCGGACGGCAAATTGTCACGCGCGGCGACGCATGCGAGCACAACGGCCCACGCCAGGCCGCAGACCCCGCCCGGAGGGTCCCCCATCGCCGCGCGCAGTGAGATGTTAGTCAGTCGTTAAACCCACGGCCTCTGGCCGTGTGACCCGAAGAGCTTCGGAGCGGTGCGTGGTGCATGGATTTGCCGGCCGGCATAGGTTGTCTTTCCGGGAAGGCCCGTTGGGGCAGGAAGGAGCAACCTCTGCACGACTGGCAAAGTCTTTCCCACGTGCGGTGGGAATGCAAGTATCACGTGGTGATCATACCAAAGTTTCGGCGTCGGGTGTTTTATGGTCGATTGAAGCGGCAAGTCGGTGCGATTCTGCGAGAGCTGGTGTCGCCAGCGAGGAATCGAGTTGTTGGAAGGGCACTGTATGCCCGACCACATTCACATGTGCTTGAGTATCCCGCCCAAGTACAGCGTGGCGCACACGATCGGGTTTCTGAAAGGCAAGAGTGCAGTTCGAATTCACCGCGAGTTGCTGAAGGAACGACGGATGACGGGCTTGCATTTTTGGGCGGCCGGCTATTGCGTCAGCACGGTCGGCCTGGATGAAATGCGAGTGCGCCAATACATCCGTGAGCAAGAGCAACAGGAAGAACGGCAAGGCAAGTTGGATCTAGAATAACCCCAGCGGCCCGAGCGGGGCCTTCCCCACGTGCCAGGCCCCTTCGGAGGGGCCTTCCTAATACCACGGCCTCTGACCGTGGTTGATTACTGTTCTCTCTCCTTCTCCGTTCGAATGCATTAAGGCCGTGGCGAGCCTGCCCGACCATGCCGTGGCGCTTACCGTATCGAAGGAGGTGAACGGCGTCGCGTTATTCGGCCGTCAGCCATTCGAACTTCCAGAGGGGATTGCCGCAGTGGCGGCACTCGTCGCCGTTTTCGAGCAGGTGGCCGTGGCAGGCGCGGCACTCGATCAGGTTCGGCAGCAATTCACATTGCTGCTTGCGTAATTTTTGCGCCAGCGGATGATCGCCGAAGCCGACTGCTATGACGATGCCGATCGCCAACGGAAATAACCGGTAGACGAGCACCGGCGCCTTGCCAGCCTCGGGATAGCTCCGCTCTAGCAACGATTCGAACGTCAGCCGACGGGAATCCGCTGATTTTCCGCGGTAGAGCGTGAAGCGTTGCGCAACGAGCGGATCGTCGTACAGATCGCCGAGCCGCAGATGGGCCAGCCAGTTGGCAAACCAGATCTCGTCCCGAATCATGCCGGCGCCGCGGGCCAAGGCCGCCGCCTCGACCCCCTGGTAGACCTCGATCTCTTTGCGGGTCGCCTTGCCGCTCTTCATGGCCGAGACCGGCATGAGCATCGAATCTTCGCCAAACTCGATTTCGACGTCGCTCGAAATGCGGTCGAACAGCAGGCTATCGATCTCGTTCAAACCGGTCATCAGGCTCGACGTGATCGCCGCGCCGTCTGCGCGAGATTCTTGCGCGCCGAGGGCCTGGGCCGCCTGCTCGATTTGCTCGCGAGTTGGCTCTTGGTCTGCCATAAATGCCGCAAAAGGAGCGCAGTCGAGCGTGACGCCCGCCAATTAGCCGAATATGCCGCGCTTGCCAAACGCCGTGATGGCGTCGGCTTCGGTCGCGCAAATGTCGAACACTTTGTTCAAGTTGGTGATCTTGAAGACTTCCATCAAGTTAGGCGAGATGTTGCAGAGCTTCAACTTGATCTTGTCATTCTTGCAACGTTTATGAAGCGGTAACAACTTGCCGAGCATGGCCGACGCCATGAACTTCACGCCAGTGAAATTGACCAGCAACTTGCGGCTGCCAGCCGCTTCAAGGGCTACCTCGCCGAGCTCGTGACCAATCTGGTCGATGATTCCTTGGTCGATAATCGAACCCTGCTGGAAATAGACGACCACTACCTCGTCCACGTCTTGCAACCGCAAATGCGAATAGGTCAAGTGACTGCCCTTTCGTTCCAGAAGGCGTAAATGTCCCTGCAATTCACGTCGCTCTCTCCAATGATCCTCGGGCATCCCGCCCAACCGCCAACTTTCTGTGTCGGTCCGAGTCGAGCGATTCGAACAGCTTCCCCGCACACTACCACAATCTAAGCCGAAAATCGCCTAACGCTGGCGAAAATGTAACCCGCCCGCCAGAACGACATTCGGTCGAGAACCGCATATTCCGCGTCCCGCCATGGCGCTATCGGACCGACCACAGGGCCTTGTCCGAGATGTCTTTCCGGCACCAGGCGCCATCCCAGCGAATCGCCTTCACCGCAGTGTAAGCGGCCAGTTTGGCATTCGGGATGGTGGAGCCGAGCGCGGTTACCCCCAGCACACGGCCGCCGTCGGTCACCACCTGGCCATTTTTGATCGTCGTCCCGGCGTGAAACACCTTCACGTCGTGCTGCTTTGCCGCTTCCTCCAAGCCGCGAATCGGTTTGTGTGTGGGGTACTTGCCCGGATATCCCTCGCTGGCCATTACGACGCAGACCGCGGGACGCGGATCCCAGTCGAGCGAGCCGATCGTTTCAAGCCGACCCTCGGTGGTTGCCATCAAGACTTCGAACAAGTCGGTCTTGAGCCGCATCAGCAGCGGCTGGCATTCGGGATCGCCGAAGCGAACATTATATTCCAACACCTTGGCGCCCTGATTGGTGAGCATCAGCCCGGCGTACAGAACGCCCCGAAACGGACGGCGGGCGCGCTTCATCGCATGGACCGTCGGCACCAGGACATGCTCTTCGATCCGGCGGAGCATCTCGTCGTCGACCAGCGGCGCAGGACAATAGGCCCCCATTCCGCCGGTGTTCGGACCCAAATCGCCGTCGTGGGCTCGCTTGTGATCTTGCGTCGGAGGCAGCGTGACAATTGTCTGGCCATCAGTAAACGCCAGCACGCTCGCTTCCTGGCCGTCGAGCCGTTCTTCGATCACCAACTGATCGCCGGCGGCGCCGAACTCCTTGTTGCGGGCAATCCGGTCGACCGCTTCGAGCGCCTCGGTCCGGCCCGCGCACACGATCACTCCCTTGCCCGCCGCCAAGCCGTCGGCCTTGACGACCACCGGCACGTCTTCGCGATCTTTCAGAAACGTCTGCGCGCTCTCGGCGTTGCGAAAGACGCGGTAATCAGCCGTCGGGACGTCGGCGTGGCGCAGCAGATTCTTGCAGAAGACCTTGCTCCCTTCGAGCTCGGCGGCCGCCTTGCTGGGTCCGAATATCCGCAGCTTTTCGGACGAAAACGCGTCGACAATGCCGGCCGCCAAGGGCGCCTCGGGCCCGACGACCGTCAGATCCACCTCGTTCTGCTGTGCGAACTTGATCAACCGCTTGAAATCGTTCGGATCGATATCGACGTTCTCAGCCTCTTCGGCCGTCCCGGCGTTGCCGGGCGCGACAAAGATGCGATCGACCGAGGGGCTTTGCTTCAACTTCCAGGCCAGCGCGTGCTCGCGCCCGCCGTTTCCGACAATCAACAAATTCATGGCCGTGCATCCGCTGCGAGAAACAAGAACGAAGACAGACCCACTCGGCGCCAGGCAGGATTTGCCAATGCGCCAAGACCCTGGCGCGCCGCGGAGCCCGAATTCTATCGCAAGTTGCCTGTCGTTAGCAGTAGCCCACGCGGGGACGCCGCTCAGCGCCGTAGCGCGTCGCGAATTCCGCTGAATACCTGCAAATAGGTCTCGAGCGGCAGGCCGTCGACCGTTGCTTCGCTGCGCCCGGTAACCCCGTCAACGGCGCCCGCCTTGGCGACTAGCATCTCGATCAATTCGCCCAGCTCGACCGCCGTGCAAACCGGCGCGCTCGCGGCGTGACCGCACAGCACTGGTAGCGATAGCGCGAGCGCTTGCGCTCCCCAGTCGCTGACTCCGGCTAAAATGCTGTGCGTCGTGGCGATTCGGCAGGCCACGCGCGCGGCTGGCCCGACCGCGATGGACTGGCAGAGCGTTTCCCACGGAATGCTGCCCATGCCGATCTCATTGCCGCCATCCCCCACGCCGATCGTAGTGATCGGCAGGGCCCGCTCGGCGATCTGATCGAAAAGCCTGTGGATTGGCGCGGTGTAGGCGTCGATTGCAGCGCCGCGCATGTTATGGCAAACGTCCCGCTCATCGGGCGGAACCGCGCGTTCGAAATCGGCGATCGGCGCCGCGCCGTCGCGGCTTTGCACTGCGAGGGAGAGTGGCGTGTGACTTGGTCCGACGCGCTCGATGGCAATCAAGTGCGAAAGAGGCTTGCCGTTGGCGTCCGCGAGGAATGGCCGCAAATCAAAGTCAGCGGCCGGGGCGAGCGGAAACTCGCGAATCATTCCCCTCGGCAGGCCCCAATGGTCGCAACCTGCTTCGAGCAGCGGTCGGCCGTAGGCATCGCTGACGAGCGAGACCTCGACGCCCAGCGCCGCAAGCGAGCGGGCTAGCAGGAGCGCGCCGGGCGGACCGTCTGTCTCTGCCGCCGGCGCTTGTATTTGAGGCGATTGCGCCGAACCGGCTAGGGCGCCGACGATGCAAAAGCCGGTGACGATTGCCACCGAGGTTGCCCGTTCGGCCAGATCGCAAGCCGCGTTCTGCAAGTCATGTTCGCAAAGCGGCGCTCCGCGCTCGACGTAGCTGGCGACGCCCCGCCCTGTCGGGTCGCGGCGGACCAGGGCGTTCAGATCATTCCACGGCAGACGACGGTCGATGGCCAAGAGATCCTCATGCGGATGGCGGATGTCGTGATTCGCGCGGGCGTAGGGGCCTTGTCGCGCGTCGCGGTCGCGCACCGCGGGCGATTTAGCGAAATCGTCGAGTCGGCGTGCGTTTTCAATTCACAGTTTGCGTCCATGATACGGCCATCGTGCCCATGCAAAAGAGCGGGAAATTCCTCGCCCTGGCGGATGGCGGTAGGCGCACGCCGGGCCGGACGATAGCATTTGGCTTCGATCAGTTGAAAAGTCAGGGAACCACGGAGTGTCGGGTCGCCGAACCGGGGGGACCCCTGACCCTCGACCGGCCGGCGGCGCCCTTGGAATCGGATTGGATCGGTTTTAAGGGCATTCTTGGCGGGGGGTGGTTGACAATTGTTCGTTGTGCGATAGAAATAGAAGCGGAGAGTTTGTGAAAAATCTCACAAGCCCTCCTCCGAGGGCATAGGATAGCCCTAAAACCGCGTTTTCACAGCCCCGCTCGACGGCGCTTGTCTCCAGGCCTGCACCGCCCGGGGGTAACCATTGCTGTCACGCCAGTTGTGAGCGAGTAAAGGCGAA
>DASXPZ010000495.1:0-6300 GCA_036493275.1 Pirellulales bacterium | reverse complement strand
GAATGGCACTGTCGGCTGTGGCGGGTTGAGTTCGGCGCATGATGCGATCGGCGCGGAGCCGGGATGTTGTTATATTTCCGGCTCGCTGCAGGTGATCTTGTGGCGATAGCCGCCCTTGGCTATTTAGTTTTGCCCTCCTTGGCTTCGATGAGCGATCAAGCCAAGGAGGGTTTTTCGATGCGCAGCATACCTGATTTCCGCGAGGGAAGCGGTAGCGGTTTTCGTCGGATCGCCGAAGCGTTTCTGTCGCAGCCTGGATTGCCATTCGCGCGGCTGTTGTCCGCCGAGCGGATCGAGCAAGTTTTCGCCAGACACGGCAATCTGTTCGGCGGATCCGTCTATACGACGGCCATCATGGTCTGGTCGTTTCTGGGCCAAGTTCTTCGCGACGGCAAGGAGGCGTCTTGCCAAGCGGCGGTGGCCCGAGTCGTCGTGCATCAGCAACAAACGGGCGGCGCGGCGCCGACCTCCGACACGGGAGATTATTGCCGGGCTCGGGCCAAGTTGTCGCACGAGGCGCTCCGCGCGCTGGCCGTCGAGATCGGCGCAGAGGTCGAACAGCACGCGAAGGCCGAATGGCTGTGGAAGGGGCATCACGCCAAGCTCGTCGACGGCTTCACGTTCACCATGCCCGACACGCCCGCCAATCAAGCCGCGTATCCGCAACACACGGCGCAACAGCAAGGCGTGGGGTTTCCCATCGCCCGCGCCTGCGTGATTCTGTCGTTGGCCACAGCGTGCATCCTGGATTTGGCGCTCGGCCCTTACTCCGGCAAAGAGACTGGGGAAACGGCGTTGTTGCGGACCTTGTTGGAATCGTTGGCCCAAGGCGACGTCCTCGTGGCCGACCGTTTCTATTGCTCCTTCCTGATGATCGCCCTGCTGGGCCAGCGCGGGATCGAGGTCTGCGCGCGTCTGCACCAGCGACGCGTGGCCGACTTTCGCCGCGGCCGGCGGCTGGGGCCCGACGATCATCTGATCACCTGGACCAAGCCGCCGCGTCCGGAGTGGATGGACGAGGAGACCTACGCTACTATCCCCGATACGCTGACCCTGCGCGAGATGCGTTATTTCATCGTCGCGCCGGGCTGTCGCGTTCGATTGATCACCGTGGTCACGTTGCTCGATCCCGACGCCTATTCACGGCAAGACATCGCCCAACTGTACGGCTTTCGTTGGAATTCGGAACTGGATATTCGTTCGATCAAACAAGCGCTGAATTTGGGGCACGTGCGCTGCAAGTCGCCCGAGATGGTGCGCCGCGAGTTGTGGACCACGCTGCTCGGCTACAACCTAATCCGCACGACGGCGGCGGCCGCGGCCGTGTTGCATTCTCCCGGCGGGAGAAGGGTTTAACGGCTCGTCTCGGCTTGCTTCGCCGTGCGCAAGTAGCGCCAGCCCAGCCCGAAGAGAATCAGCGCGCCCCCCGCGACAGTCCACGGAGCCGGAGCTTCGCCGCTCGGCCCAAGATAAACCCACAGCGGCACGAGCACCGGCTCGACCAGCGCGATGCCGGCTGCCTCCTGGCCCGAGATCTCGCGCAGCCCGCGCGCAAACAGCAAGTAGGGCAAACCCATCTGAAAGAAACCGAACGCCGCCAGCACCGGCCACTGGTGCGGGCTGACAGATTGACCTACGTACAGGCAATAGGGCGCGAGCAGCGCGGCGGCGGCCAGGTGATTCACCGCCACAAGAAACGCGCCGCCATGCTCGCGCAGTCTGCGCATGAAGACCACCACGCCAGCATAAAACACGCCCGACAATAGCCCCAACATCACGCCCATGTCGTGCGAGCGTCCCGCAGCGGAGTGGGAGTCGTTGCTGCGCAACTCGAAGGTCACAATGATCGCGGCGCCGGCCAGCCCGAACAACAGCGGCGCTACGTCGCGCGGCTCGCGGATCGAACGGTACGCGACCAGCCCGACCAAAAAGACCCACAAGGGCGCCGTGCTTTGCAGCCAAATAGCGTTGGCCGCGGTGGTCAACGTCATCGATTGCAGAAATGCCACGTTCATCAGCGTGAACGACAACGCCATGGGAACCAATCGCCAATCCCAGCGCGGCTTCCGCACCGCCGGCAGCAGTAAAGAACCGGCAAACAGGGCTCGCCAGAAGGCCAGCAGCGTGCCGCGCTCATCGGCCGGCCAATCGTCGAAAACCGTGCTTTTGACGAACAGCCCGTTGGTGCTCCACATCACCGCAGCCAGCAAGACGCAAAGACGGCCGAAGTTTTTGCCGTGAGGAAGTCTGAGGCGAGAGAGACAATTCATCGGCGCCCAAAAGAGGCTGCGTCGAGCGCAAAGGAAGATCGAGAAGAGACGCGTGTCCGATTTGCCAGCGTCCGGCGGCAAGGGGCCGGCCCATCGCCCGCGCGATAGCTTGTGACAAGCTTCGCGCGGGCTACGTTGCCGAAATCGCTATTTTGCGGCGGCAGCGGCTGCGCCGGAATCCGTGATGGTGGCAGGCGCCACGGCCGGCGATAGGTTCGCCGATCCGACGCTCACTCCTCTGCGCGAGCGGGGCCCAATCTGCGCATTCATGTTGACGCACATGATCTTGAGCGTCTCGCGGACTTGCTGCATTTGCTCCTCGGTCAATCCGCGCGTGGCGCGAGCCCGCACTTGCAGCCCGCAAGCCACCATCCGCTCCCATTGCTCGCCGGCGCGCTCGGTGGGACGAATGAGCTTGCGACGACGATCGGTTTCGTCTGTGACGCGCACGATCCAGCCGTCGCGCTCCATGCGGTCGAGCACGCCGACCAGGGTCGGAGCCTCGATGAACATCCGCTCGGCCAACTCCGTCTGCGACAACTCTCCCTCGTGCGAGATGCACGCCAGAACCTCCCACTGACGCGAAGTGATGCCATGCTGCGAAAGCTCTTCGTTCATCGAGCAGACCAGCGCATGCGCCGTCGCAAAAACCCAGTAGCCAACGCTTGTGTCGAAATCATATTCGAGCATGTTATTCGCCTTCTCTTTTCCTGAGGGGGGACCCGCCACTTGGCATTTATTCTAGAAACCCGAAATGCGCGACACAAGCAAACTTTGCCCTGGGTATTAGAATGGCGTTTTATTTGGACCCCAGTCCAAACGCCCTAAGGGCCACACCAGTCGCCGCGGCTCGGCAGTTGGAGCCTGGATTACATCGCCGTAATGACGCGACACGCCGTGGTCCGTAGGGGCGAAAAACTATGGACGCCGTGGTTCGGGTCTTCACTCGTTAGGCATGCGCGACACAGTGAGCGAAGAGTAGTTCCCACTCGCGCTTCTGTGCCAGCCGGCAAAACAGATCTCCGCCCGCCTCTGCCCCGGCGCTTACGCGACGGCACAGATCGACAAATCGAAAGGGATCCCACGCGCCGCCGCGCTCCAGGACTTCGGCCAGCATTTTTTTGGCGACGGTTGCGTCTTTGCTCTCTTCGGCCACGCGCTCCGCCTCGACAGTTAACTCGCTGAAGATCGGATGGGTTCCGACCCGGCGAAACCAATACTTCGAGTTCTCATAATCGGGCTCGCGGCGATGGACCAGCGCGTGCCAATAGCTTCCTTCGACCGTTTCGAGCGACTGGCTGATTTCGTGAGCCGGGTCGAGATAGTCGGCCCGCAGCCATAGCCCGGCCAGCGCCGCCGACGCCATCGCGCGGTCGAGGACCGGCCGCGGCGCCAGCAGGTTTTCTGGCGTAAGCTTCCGCAAGCGTGGTTCGAGCGCAACGACCGGCTCCCCGGGCCCCAACTCGTTCAACCGATCATCTGCCAAAAGCTCGGCCACCTGCGGGTTGTAATCGGCCAAATTCCAAACCGCCATGGCGCGTCCCGCTCGAAAAGAAGAATACGGGTCCCTGGAGACCGCCAACAGCTACCTTGTCCCGACGCCCGCTGTTAGAATGCGGTCCAACTTCCCTAGCCGCTTGGCCCGTAAAACGCCCCACGGCCACGCGCCCCACCGCACCCCATTTGGCGACAGCTTGACAGAGCGATGACCAGCGATCAACCCAAAGATTCGGTAGCCACCGAACAGACAACGTCGACCCCACCCATCCAAGCTTCTGCAAACGAATCTGCGGAGAAGCCCACCCCGGCGAGCACTGAGCCACGGGGGGGCGGCCAGCAGGGGAGTGAAGGACAGCGCGAGCGCGCGGCGCGGATCGCCATCGGCTCGCAGCGCGCCGGCAGTCCGATCATTCGTCCGGGCGTGTCGCCGACCCTGTTTCGCCACCCCGTGAAGCCCCCGGCCGGCGGCTTCACCACCGCGCCGACGTCCTCGAGCACGCCGGCGGCGCCGATCGCCGAGCCGTCCGTTGTCGAAACGCCCGCCGTGGAAGCGCCGGTTGCTCCATCGCCCCCGGTGGCGCCTGTCGCAGAAGCTCCCGCTCCGTCAGCGCCCGTCCCAGCTAGCGCAGCGCCGCCTGCGACCGCGCCGCAAGAACCGAAAAAACCGTCTCGGCCGCAGCGAGAGCCTGCGCCACGCCCTGCCGAGAAAACGCCAGTCCCTAGCCTTCGCGCGGAATTGCCAGAAGACTTGCAGCGCGAGCTGGCCGAGGCGCTCGGCGACATGTCGCTCGACGACATCCTCGCGCCGGCGACGCAATCAAAGACCGCGGCGGTCGAGATGGCTGACCTGCTTCCGGAATCGAAGCACACGGCCCGCGTGGCTTCGATCCATCGCGATGACGTCTTCGTCGAGATGGGTGGCCGCAACCAGGGCGTGCTTTCGCTCCGCACGTTCCCCAAGCCGCCGGAGATCGGCGACATGGTCGAAGTGGTCGTCAATCGCTTCAACGGCGACGAGGGGCTCTACGTCCTCACGCTTCCCCACTCGGCCATCCGCGCGGCCCATTGGGAAGACATCGCCGAAGGCGTCATGGTCGAAGCCCGCTGCACCGGCCACAACAAAGGGGGCCTGGAGTGCGAAGTCAATAACATCCGCGCGTTCATTCCGGCCAGCCAGATTGACGTCTATCGGGTCGAAGATCTCGAACAATTCGTCGGGCAGAAGTTTTCGGCGATCGTCACCGAAGCGCGGCCCGAGCGCGGCAACCTGATTCTCAGCCGCCGGGCGGTGATCGAACGGCAAAAAGAATCGGCCAAGGCCACTTTGATGACCGAGCTGGCCGAAGGGCAGATTCGCGAGGGAACGGTCCGCAGCCTGCAAGACTTTGGCGCCTTCGTCGATCTTGGCGGCGTCGACGGCCTGCTGCACATCAGTCAGCTTGCCTGGCATCGGGTCAAACACCCCAGCGACGTGCTGCAACTTGGTCAGGCCGTGAAAGTGATGATTCGCAAGATCGACCCCGAGACGCACAAGATCAGCCTCAGTTTGCGCGACACGGCGGAGAATCCGTGGAGCACGGTGGCCGCCAAGTACCCGGTCCATTCCACCGCGCGCGGCGCCGTGACCAAGGTGATGGACTTTGGCGCGTTTGTGCAGTTGGAGCCGGGCATTGAAGGGCTGGTGCATATTTCGGAGCTCGCTCACCAACGGGTTTTCCGCACGAGCGATATCGTCAAGGAGGGAGACACGGTCGAGGTCAAGGTCCTCTCGGTCGACACCGACCAGCAGCGAATCGGCCTCTCGATGAAGGCGCTCGCCGCGCGACCAGTCTCGGCCAAGGAAAAGAAGGCCAAAGAAGAAGAGGAAGAGGCGCCGCTTCCCCCCATCGTCTCGAAGCGCACGGAACCTCTCAAGGGAGGAATCGGCCGCGGCTCCGGCGGCGATAAGTTTGGGCTGAAGTGGTGAGGGAAGGCTTGAGGCTGTAGGCTTGATACTTGAGTGGAAGACGACGGGGTTTGCCCCGTGAGCCGCACGGCGCTAGCCGCGGGTTTTTCGTGTTTCGGCCCTGCTTCGTATTCACCGGCAGCTAGCACCGCACGGCGCTAGCTTTAGGAATCGAGGCAGCTCGTTAGTTTGAAATTAGCCCAATCATTTCGGAATCAAGATTGGCCTTCCACGAGAAAACCAGTCGGCGCTCTTCTTCCCCAGGGGGTCGCCAAGGATCTTCTAGGCCGACGCATTGAGAGCGAATCCATTTGTCGCCCTCGAAATATGCAAGGAGCACTATCTTCTCGTCAACGAACTCCTGAATGAAGAGCATCGCTTGCTCAATTGTGTCCTCCGACTCGCCCCAGACATGCACGTGGTACCAGTCCATGCCTATCGTGATCTGGCCGCCGTCGACATCAATGTAGAGGCCCGTGGTAAGGCGTGGGTTTGGAGCAGGAACTACGACCCCCAGCCCAAGCTCACTGTTTAGATTGGGCTCAACATACTGACGCCAGTGCGGCTTTTCTGCAAAAAGCCGAT
>DASXPZ010000494.1:0-2292 GCA_036493275.1 Pirellulales bacterium | reverse complement strand
GAGATCCCGCGCGGGCGAACGAGCAGCTCGCCAACATTCGCCGCGTCACGATCGCCGACCTGGAGCGCGTGGCCCGCAAGTACCTGGTCCCCCAGCGGCAGATTGTGGTCAAGATTCCGATGAGCGGCGGCCCCGGTGGATCCAAGAATCCGGAAGAAGACGCGCCGATCACGGCCAAGCCGGAGACGAAGGCCCCGCCGGCTGGTCGGCCCGGCGTGAAGCGTCCGGAGAGTTATTTCCCCACGGCGCCGCTGGCCGGACCGCTCGATTTGCAAGCTCCCAGCTTCGCCCACACCACGCACACTCTTACCAACGGATTGAAAGTGCTGGTGATTCCGAATCACGAGACGACATTGGTCAGCATGCAATTGGGCCTGCTGGCCGGCGCCTGGACCGAGACGAAGCCGGGCTCGGCGTCGATGGCGCTCGACATGATCACCAAGGGGACCAAACAGCACAACGAAGCCGAGTTGGCGGATGAACTGGGGACCTACGCCATCAGTCTCGGCGGATCGGGCGTGATGGACTCGGCCTCGGTCAACGCCAACTGTCTGACCGAACAGCTCGATCGCACAATAGGGCTGTTGGGCGAAGTGGTTTTGACCCCCACGTTCCCGAAGGATGAATACATTGGCCTGAAAGAACAAACATTGAGCGGCCTCCTCGTCTCAACGAGCGATCCCACTTACCAGGCACAGCTAGCCCTGCGAAGGGCGGTCTATGGCGAACATCCTTATGCGCGCTCGGCGGCGGGCGAGCCTGCGGACGTCGAGGCGCTTTCGCTCGATGACCTGACCGCCTGGTGGAAGCAATTCGCCCGCCCCGATATGGCCGTGTTGATCTTTGCTGGCGATATCGAGGACGCCCGAGCGGTTGAGCTGGCGAAGAAGACGTTTGGCGGTTGGAAAGCGGCTGGCCCTAAGCCTGAGGTCAAGCTGCCGGCGCCGCCGCCTTCGACGACTACGCGGATCATCTTAGTCGACAAAACCCGGAGCACGCAGAGCCAGATCCGCGTTGGCCAGTTGGGGATTACGCGGCACGACCCGAAGTATTTTTTCAGCCGCGTGGTCGACACATACTTCGGCGGGTCATTCTCGAGCCGGTTGAACACGGCGATCCGCGTTAACAAGGGTTTGACCTATGGGGCCAATGGAGGCTTTCACGCGCAACGTTTTGCCGGCAGCTTTAGTGTCAGCACGTTTAGTAAGACCGAATCGACGGTCGAGGCCCTGGAGGCGGTGCTGGCCGAAATCAAGCGGCTGAAAGCCGAGCCGCCGACCACCGAGGAACTGCGGAAGACGAAGGCCTACCTGGTCGGCAATTTCCCGCTCGAACGCGAGACGCCCTTCCAGATGGCCAGTGAGCTATGGTTGATTGAAACCAACAGCCTGCCGGCGGGGTATTTCGAGCAGGAACTGCAGGCGGTCGCCACGACCGGCGAGCCAGAGTGCATGAAGTTGATCAGCGACGTCGTAAATCTCGACAAGATGACGATCGTGGTCGTCGGCAAGGCCGAGGCGATCAAGGCGGGTCTGGAAAAAGTGGCCCCGGTCACTGTGGTTCAAGAAGAGGCGGAAAAGGGGAAGCAAAGAGAGTGATCGCCGCGGATCCGTATAAAAATTGAATTGAAGGCGGTGAACAAACGGGCTTCATGAAGCGACTGAAATCGAGCGGGCGCGATTCAGAAAGCGGTGAGCGGCGAGCGATGAACGACGAACACTGAGCCGGGGAGCCCAGGGGCCTCCCTTGTTCAACTCTTCGTTCATCGTTCGGCGCCCACCGCTTTTTCTTTGTTGAGGATCTCGAACATTCGCACTGCTGGCAAGCCAGCGGTGGCACACTACTCATGAAACTCCTTACTTCTACTCGTCCGGCAATCGGCGCGCTGGCAGGTCGCGCCCGTTTTGACGCAATACAAGCCGGATCACTTTTCCGTCGTCGTCCTTGACGAACGAAATCTGGGCGTCGACCACGCGGTAGAAGAACTCCGTCGGGCTCGTCGGGTAGAGGCGCGCCTTGCTTTGCCCTGTGAGCTGCGCCCAGAGTAGGTCCCCTTCGCGCGTGATCGTGACAGTTTGCGTTATTGGGACCAATTCATATTTGCCGACCAACGCGTCGAGGCCCGCCAGATCGATCTTGGCGACCGCTTTGATCGAGAGCGGGGTGGGCTTGACGCCGAGCGTGATCTTGAGAACGCCGACGCCGATCGTGTCGACGAGCGTCGAAGTCGTGTTCGACAGGACAACGATACCGATCTTTCGTCCACGATCGAAACCGGTAAAGCTCGTAAAG
>DASXPZ010000493.1:0-2169 GCA_036493275.1 Pirellulales bacterium | reverse complement strand
TATTTCAGGTCCCGGATGCACCGGCGTTGACCGTCGACATGGACCGCGCGCTCGCGACGGAGGAGGGGGTCACTCAACAGGAAGCGGCCAACAATGTGCTGGTCGCCACCAATTCGAGCGCGCAGTCGGCGCCCAATTTCTGGGTGGATCCGCGCAACAGCGTGAGTTATCCCCTGGTCGTGCAGGTCCCGTCCTATCGCATCGGCTCCTCGCAGGATCTGCCGAGACCCCGGAATTGGGCGCCGAACTCGCCGCTGCGCGCGCGCAGCTCAAGGCCTCGCAGGCTCAGGTCTCTGCGCGCCAGGCCGAGGCGGCGTTCAGCAGGACCACCAACGATCGATGGCGAGATTCGCCAAAGGGAGTGGTGTCGGATCAGGAGCGGGAGGCCAAGAAGGCGGACTATGAAAGCGCGGAGGCGCGCCTCTACGCCGCCAACGCGCAGGTCGCGCTCGACAAATCGCGCGTCGATCAATACAGCGCTTTGGCTCAATTCAAAAAGTCACGGCGCCCTTCGATGGCACGATCACCGAACGCAGGATCGATGTCGGCAATCTCGTCACCGCCGGCAGCTCATCGACCACCACGCCATCTTGAGCGCCGTGCAGGAGGTGGACAGCGCCCTGGATTCCTACTCGGCCCCTTCGCCTTGATGCACGGCAAAAATACGCTCCTCATCCGAGCTCAGAGGACCGTTCGGCGCAGTTGTTGCTAAAAGGAAACACATGGCGGACTGTAGCCAGCGAGAACATGTGATATATAAGCGTCAGACACCCTTGGTTGATCGAAATACGGAATATTTCGTTCTGTCATATTACTGAAACATTACGTCGATTAAATCCAACAACCAAATCTGACGGGGGTTCGAACAGTGAATAAGGAAAATTTGGTTTCTGGTTCGATTCAGCGTGCGTCGCAAGCAATGCGAGGCCGGGGACTTGGCCGATGGTTTTTGATGAGCGTCTTGTCGACGGCCGCCGGCGTCGCCGCAGCGCAAACCACGTCCGCGCCGCCCGCCACCGACGACAGCCTGACCTGGCACGGCATCACCCTGTACGGCATCATCGACATCGGTCTGCAAAATCAGACCCACGGGGCGCCCATCAGCGACTACTTCGTCGCCGGCAGCGCCGAGGTCGTTCAGAAGAACAGCAATCGCTCGGTGACCGGCCTCACGCCCAGCAACATGAGCAACTCTCGGATCGGCCTGCAAGGCAACGAGCCCATCGCCGGGGATTGGTCGGGCGTGTTCAAGCTGGAAACTTATTTCAATCCGCAGTCCGGCCAAATCAGCGACGCTCTGAAGTCCCTGGTCCAGAACAACGGCCGGCCCTTGGGGACCCAGGCCAACCCGGGGAACCAGACCACCAATGTGGACTCGAGCGCTTCGGGCCAGCCTTTCATACAGTCATTCGCGGGTGTCAGCTCGAAGACCTTCGGCACCTTCACGTTCGGCCGTCAAAACACGGTGCTTGCCGACGGTATCTCCAAGTACGATCCTAATTATGCCTCCCAGGCATTCTCCCTGATCGGAATCTCGGGAACCACGGCCGGCGGCGGCGATACTCAGAATCGCCGTTTGGATAGTTCGGTGAAATACGTGGGTTCGTTCACCGCGGCGCCGGGCGTAGGGCTCCACTTGTCGGCGCAGTACAAATTCAATCAAGCCAACGGCGGCAGCGCCAATACGGCCTACGAGGTGTCCTTCGGCGGGGACTACGCGGGCTTCTCCGCCGATGTGTACTACTCCAAGATCTATGACGCAGTCGCCATGTCCGCACTCAGCGTGGCTCAGGTCGCCGGCTTGCCCAGTTTGTGCCCGGACCCGCTGCCGCCCGGCGGCAGCTGCGTCGCGGCCAGCCCGAGCAACGCCCTGGCGGCGACGATCTCGGACAACACCTCCTATGCCTTCATGGGCTTGTACAACATGGGCTTCCTGAAATTCTTCGGCGGCTACGAGCACATTCAATACGCGAATCCGAGTACCCCGATGGCCGCCGGCTTCAACGTGGCCGCCTACACGGCCGCGTACGTCAATGTGCAAAGCGGACCCACTTCGACGTACGTCAACGACAAGACATTGCAGGTGTTCTGGGCCGGCGTGCGCTACACCGTGCTTCCGCAGTTGGATTTGGTGGGGGCCTACTATGGCTATAAGCAGAACGCCTACGG
>DASXPZ010000492.1:0-1778 GCA_036493275.1 Pirellulales bacterium | reverse complement strand
CGGATTCATTCACTTTTGCAAAACATTGGGACTGCATCCGCTCGTTGGCTTCGGAATGTGCGCTGTTGACATTATGCTGTTTGGACCGGAAGTCGTAAGCGTTCACACCCCGGACGGACGTCGGCCGGGAAATTGATCTTTTCCAATTTGGCGATTTCAGCGACATCAGAAGCATGTCGCAGGAACCGCTGGTCACGGAAGACGTGATTGCCCGGCAGCCGCCGGAGGCACAGGCCATCATTCGCCTGTTGTTGGCGAGGATTGCTCAACTCGAAGCGCGCGTTGACGAACTCGAAGCGCGGCTGAACAAAACGCCCCGCAATTCGTCGTTGCCGCCCAGCACGCAGCATCCGCACGCCAAGCCGGCGTCGCAGAAGGAGAGCAGCGGCAAGAAGCCGGGTGGTCAACCGGGGCATGCCAAGTACGAACGCCCGCTGATTCCCGTCGAGCAATGTGCCGAGGTTGTTCCCGTCGTTCCTGAGATGTGCCGCCGGTGTGGTGAACCGCTCCGTGGCCGCGACCCGGAACCGCTGCGGCACCAGGTCTGGGACATCCCCGAGATCAAACCGCTGGTCACCGAATACCAACTGCACCGGCTGCCCTGCCCGGAGTGCTCGATCAGCACTTGCGGCGAACTTCCGCCAGGCGTACCCCAGGGGCAGGCCGGGCCGCGGCTGATCGCCCTGACCGCTTTGCTCATGGGCTGCTTCAAGCAGAGCAAGCGGCGGGTCGCCCTGTTCCTGGAACAAGTGCTGAATCAACCCTGTTCGCCGGGGTGGGTGGTCAAGCTGCAAGATCAGGCGACGGCCGCCCTCACGCCGGCCTACGAGGAACTGGCTCAGCAGTTGCCGGCGGAAGATATTCTGGGCATCGACGAATCTCCCACGAAGGAAGCCCGCCTCAAGTCCTGGTTGTGGGTCTTCGTGGCCAGCAACTATACGGTCTTTGCGCTGCGAACCACGCGTGCCGCCACGGTTCTTCAGGAACTGCTCACGGAGGCTTTCGATGGCGTCGTGAACTGCGATCGGGCCAAGATGTATTGGAACAAGGGCCGGCTGCAGTGGTGCTGGGCTCATCTGAAACGAGATTTTCAGGCGTTGATCGACCACCCGGATCCCCAAGTGAAACGGTTGGGACAGGACCTCATGCGTCCGACACGCCGGCTGTTTCGGCACTGGGCACGCTGCCGCGACGGGACGATCACCCGCGTGGGAATGTTGCGACTGATGCGGCCGATCCGAGAAGAGATCGACGGCCTGCTGCTGCGCGGCGTGTTCAGCGGCAATCCGAAACTGGCCGGAATGTGCAATCCGCTTTACGATCATCGCGAGTGGTTGTGGACGTTCCTGGATGTCGAAGGAGTCGAGCCCACCAACAACGTCAGCGAGCGCGCCCTGCGACCCGCGGTGATCTGGAGGAAGCTGTCCTTCGGCACTCAAAGCGCGCGCGGCAGCCGTTTCGTGCAAACGATTCTGACGGTTGTGGAAACTTGCCACCGACAATCTCGCAACAGCTTCGAATACATCACCGCCGCCATGCAGGCCCACTTCGCCGATCAACCCGTCCCCACTCTACTGTCCGGGGCGTGAACGGTTACGGGCGCCACAGCCGAAGGCGAGAAGGAGTTGATCGCCGTGATCGACGGATTCCGTGAGAGCAAGCAGAGTTGGCTGGAACTGCTTCTGGACCTCAAGCAACGGGGCCTGACGCACGCACCGAAGCTGGCCATCGGCGATGGAGCGCTCGGCTTCTGGGCCGCTTTGCGGGAGGTCTTTCCT
>DASXPZ010000491.1:0-12513 GCA_036493275.1 Pirellulales bacterium | reverse complement strand
GGCCTCGGGCGACATGTCCGCGTGAACGAAGTTTTCCTTCTGATAATCGACGAACTGCAACTGGTGCTCAAGCTCCAGCATGTCCTTCATGCCGTCTTGCAGCATGCCCACCGGGTGGCCACTCCCCTTGCCGCCCCCCTTGGGGATTCGCGTTCCTTCCGGAGCGACCAGCTCGTAGAGCACGACGTCGTATTTTTCGAATTCTTTATTCAAGGCCTCGTAGTAAGACTTTTCGCCGATATGAACCGCGCCAATCAGAGAGATGATCAGGTCCGACTTGTCGGCGTCGTTGGCCTTGTAGCGGACGATGGCCGTTTCCATCGAAACCGGGACGTCCTTGGCGTCGCGCGTCAGGCGAATGAACTTCGACTGCGGCTTGGCGTCCCCCTTTGGCTTGGCGGCCTGCGAAACGGAAACCGTGGCGAGGCACGCGACAACCGCCAGGGAGACAAGCAACATGCGACGATACATCGGCCGAATCTCCAGAGACGACGCAAAATGCGGAACACTGGAATTATATCGCAACGCGGCGCCGAAACAACGAAATCGGGCCTGGAGACCCAGAACTGCCAAGTCCTCTGGCCGACGAGGGAACTGCGACCCAGGAAAATCTCGAAAAAACGTCCTGAACGAGGTCGGCTACAGAATTCGGAAACCTGAATCACCCGCTTTCGACCCCGTGCGATCGGACAATTCGGGCCTGGACGACGGCGGCGCGGGGGCGCCTCCATCCCAGAATTCAGGGAGTCGCGGCCTGCTTCAGCATGCGGACGAACTCGGCCAACAGGGGCGTGTTATCGTGCCAGGTGCGGGCCGTGACGAGGTTGCCGTCTTTGACGCAGGGCTCGTTCACGTAGGCGGCGCCCCCTTGAACGGCGTCGAGCGCGCACTTGGCCACGGTCGTCACGCGGCGGCCTCGAATGCAGTCCGCCGCCGTCAGGATTTCGATTCCATGACAGAGCGCCGCGACAGGCTTGCCGGTCTCGAAGAAATGTCGCGTGATCCGCAACAGATCTTGATCGTAGCGCAAGTACTCCGGCGCTCTTCCGCCTGAAACGAACAGACCGGCGTATTCGGTCGGATCGACGTTATGAAACGCGACGGTGGCCTGCAAGTGGTAGCCGGGCGTTTCGCGAGTGATGTCCCAGGGAGGCTCCGCACGCGGGGGAATTTCGTGCAGCACCATGTGATAAAGCCTGGCCTCGGGACCGGCGACCACGACCTCGAAATGATCTTCCGGCAGTCGAAAGAACGCGTACATGGTGTCGAGCACCTCGGTCGCGTCGCCGATCGGCATCAAAACCTTACGATTCTGTGATTGCATTGAGGTGATCTCGCAGAAGGAAGCTACAGCCTGTGTAGCGATTTCATTCCGATTGGTTTACCTGGCCGCTTTCGGCGCAGCCTACTCAATTACGCCTCGCGCCGAACTGACCAGAAAATCGTAACATGAGGGTTGTCGCGTCCATCGGCAAAAAAGTCAGCGCCACGGCGATAAAAGCAGGTATAAGTGAAGCAATTTGCCTTTATTGGTTTGCAGCTTTATCAAGGGCGCCCATGTGGTTCGGGGGGCTCGAAATCGTCTGATGGATTACAAATTGTTCATCCGAACCAAATTGCTGGTCTTCTACTTGCGTTTCAAGAGTTCACGCGCATACTACATTTAATTGCTGAGAGCTTGCTCTCGGTGATTTGGCCTCCGCAGGTTCCTGCCCCACCTGCGGGGGCTTCTTTTTTGCGCTGTTGGCGAGTCGGTTTCTGTATCTTGAATCTCTGCGCTTCATGACCGATTCATCTCTGGGAATGGCCGCGCGCTACTGCTTGCGGGCCTGCCATTCGAGCGTCGCCATCACGGGAAAATGATCGCTCGGGTATTGTCCGTCCTTTGAATAGGTGACGACCGACGTCGAGAGCGCGCCGACTGGCCCGCGCGTCAGGATCCAATCGATGCGGGCGCCTCCCTTGCGCGGGCCGGCGTAGTTGTGAAACGTGCCGATCGCCTCGCCTGGCTCAATGGCCGTCTTCCAAGTATCAGAAAAGCCTTCGGCCCCCACCAACGTGTCGTAGGCGGGGTTGGCCTCAGCCGAGGCGTTGAAGTCGCCGACCAGGATCACCGGTAATTTGGTTTTCAGGGCGTCGACGCGCTCGCGAATCAATACCGCGCTCTTTTCACGAGCCGGTTGCTTCTCGTGATCGAAATGGGTGTTGAAAAAGTAGAATTCCTCGTTCGACTTGCGGTCCAAGAACCGCACCCAAGTGACCATCCGCCGATTGGTGTTGCCCCAGGTCGTCGAACCGATCTTGTCGGGCGTGTCCGAGAGCCAGAAGTGGTCGAATTCGAGCGGCTCCAGTCGATCGAGACGGTAAAACACGGCCATGAACTCACCGCGGCTGCCGCCATCTCGCCCTGTGCCGATCCAGGCGTAGTCGGGCAGGTCAGTTTGCAAGTCTTTCACCTGCTGGTACAGACCTTCTTGCGTGCCAATCACGTCGGGCTTCAACTCGCGCAACATCGCGGCGGCGACCGGGCGCCGCTGAAACCAGGCGTTCGGCGGCAGCTTGCTGGCGTAGCGAAGGTTGTAGGTCATCACCTTAAGCGGAACAGACTCAGCGGCCATCGCGTTCTGGTGGGGCGACGCAAACGCCGCCAGCACACCCAGCCAGATCAGGGGACGGAAAGTTAATTCTTTGCGGCAATTCAGCGCTAAACAAGCGCCTATCAGCGAATGAAGGGAGCCACGCATTGAGTTATTCCTGTGGGACGGGCGATGGGTAAGGCGGGGAAGCAACATGATAATCCGCTCCTTGGCGCGCGGCTATCCTGCGGTGAGCGCCTCAGAGGCGAAGCGGAGAAGGTTAGTCCTGTCGCGCCGCGGTTGATTAGTCCCACGCCCTGGCCCCGGAGAGCCCAATCGCCATCAGATTTGCTTCGCGCCATACCCCCGGTTCGCATGAGATCGCTCCGACTGATTATGCGCCAGTCGCAACTCAACAGATTGCTATGGGCTAGCGCGGACGTTCTGGGGACCCGCCTTCCGGAGGGCTTTGGCACGACGATTGCTTCTGTTCCGGACGCTTCTCGTGGGAATACTCCCACGGCATCCGCCAAAGAACAGGCAAGTTCTCGCGTTCAAACGATCCTTTTTCTATGGAGAATCCGATCATGCCACATTCCAATGGCAAGCGACAAGCTACTTCGCAGTTGAGCCACGCCCGTCAGCGTATAGCGGAAGCGTCGGACGACGCGGTGGCGGCAGCCAGCGGTTTGGCGTCGAGCGCGGCTGGAGAGATTCGCGATCGGGTCGAAGCCGGGCAGGAAAAGTTGCACTCGATCGTCGAAGGAGCGCTCGACAATGTGCGCGAGCGGCCGATTCGCGTGGTGCTTGCCGCCCTGGGCGTCGGTTGTTTGATTGGCTGGATGCTCAAACGCCGATAGAACCCACCGTCCGGTTTGCTCCAACACCCCAGGTGAGAACATGGCTAAGAAGAAGACAGTTAAGAAGAAGGCGACGAAGAAGGTCGCCAAAAAAGGACGCGTCAAGAAATTGATCGAAAAGATTGAGACGTCGATCAAGAAGGGGGTCGCCAAGCGCAAAGCGCGACGCAAGAAGCGCCGGGCAAAAATCGCCAAAGCGCTAGGAATCGATTAGGTCCGCTTGGTTGATTTCCTGGTTCACCACAATCACACAAGCCTCCCATCGAGAACGTGGGCGTGATGGGAGGCTTCTTCAGCAGCGAACTGTTTGATTTCCGCCCCGATTTCTCGGCGGATCTCCTTCCGCAAGGTAGCGCGCACGGCGCCGCCTCCTGAATTCCGGCCGAACCGCTATCGTACTGGCGGGGCGCGATTTGGGCGCTTACGATAGGCGGCGTCGCGCGTTCCTATCGTCTTCGGGGGGGATTTCGTCATGTCACGTCGTCGCTGGTTCTTTGCGCTGTTAGCGTTCGTTGTTGTGATCCTGGTCCGGCCGATTGCGCGGGCCTCGGCCGAAGAGGTCGCGCCGGCTCGATTTCATCACGTCCATCTCAACGTGACCGATCCGAAGAAGTCGATCGCCTTCTATCGCCGCGTCTTTGGCGCCGTGCCGGTAAAGTACCGCGGACAGGACGCGCTCTTCACGGAGCGCTCGTTCCTCCTGCTCAACAAGGTCGATAAGGCGCCCGAGAGCAAACTCAACACCGGCGTCTGGCACATCGGCTGGGGTGGGGTCGACGTCAAAAACGAATACGAATGGTGGAAGAACCATGACGTCGACATCCACACGCCCCTGACGCCGCTGCCGGGCAAAGACAACTTCTACATGTACATCAGCGGGCCCGACAAGGAACTGATCGAGATCAACACGATGGGACATCATCGCTTTGCCCACGTCCATTTCTTTTGCGACGACGTCAACGCCACAACCGATTGGTACGCCAACCACCTGGGGCTGAAGCCGCTACGGCCAAAGGTCGTAAACCCCAAGGGAGACATGTCGAGTCTGGCGAACATCTGGATGAACTTCATCACGTGCGACAACGTGCAGATGATTTTTTTCGGCAAGCCGGACATTTCTCCCGCGCCGCCGTGGTGGCCGGACGAACCGCTCAAAGAAATTCAACCGACGAGGAACCGCCCGATCGACCACCTGGGATTTTCGTACGAGAACATTGCCCCGGTCTACGAGCGAATGAAAGCGGCGGGCGTCGAGATCACCGCGCCGCTGACGACGGACGAAAAAACCAAGACGAAGAGCTTTCAGGTCCTGGGGCCGGACAAGGTGACGATCGAAATCATCGAAGCGCGGCCGATCCCGCTGGATGAGCAGTGAACGGAGATTCAATCGTTGCGCCAGCGCCTTCGTGAGCGGAAGGCGCTAGCCGCCGGTGAATGTGCCAGAGAGCGTGCAATACGAAGCACTCGTGGCTAGCTAAAACGGCTTACAGTTAAATGAATTTGACTCACTGGACATCGCGCGTTGACGGGCAATTTACGATTTGGCGGCTATCGATTGGAGTAATTGTCACCACGATAATCGCATTTTGTTTGCTTGTGGTTGTGCCAAGTTACTTCCGTAACCTGGTAGAGACGCGACGTACCTCGACCGCGGTGCGAAGATGGCTACGGGTCGACCGCGTTAAACCGAGCTGTCGATTTCAATAATCTCGAATTCGTGCATTTTCTGCTGAACTCTGGGAGCGACCCAAATCATGAATCGAGCCGAGAGGGGCGCCCTCTTTGGCACGCATGTTTTTTTGGAAAAGAGCCGATAGCGATCGCACTGCTCGATGCAGGAGCGGAAATGGCCCTTCAGGATGATGTGAGTCATCCAGGCCATGATATAGGCACGTCCTTGCACGGTGCATGCTTGGGTGGGCGGCTCAATATGGTGGAACTGCTTGTCAATCGTGGGGGTGATGTGAATTCCATTGAGAACGATGGTCTTCGCACCCCGCTGCATTTTGCGATTTCTCCCGAGCCGAAGTCGACGCAACGAGCAGCGGTCGTGCGATTTTTGCTCGCGCAGGGCGCTAATGTCAACTCAAAGGATAAAGATGGATGGACTCCTCTTTTCAAGGCTAGAAAGTTCGGGGCAAACTTCGATGAGATCGCTGAGATTCTGATTGCGCATGGCGGAAAATTGGAATGATGGATATGGGAAAGCGCCGCAGCGATCCAGTGAGGTGTATCGCCTAGCTTCCGGTACGTCTTGTTTCGGCGTCTGCGTTCGACTGACTCAAAATTTGCCGTTGCCGCCCGTTTCAGGTCAACGGCGGCAAGTCGAGCTTCCGGATCACGTGCATCGGCAAGAATAGATGTCGAGGGTCGTCCTGCAACGCCATAAAGCCATACTTGCGGTAGAACGCGGCGGCGATGTCGTCGATTGCATCAACTTCCACGGCCAGCACACCGACTTGGTCTGCGAGGTGCTGGCTCTTGCGCAGCGCGTCAATGAGCAACAGCGCGCCCAATCCTTGGCCCTGTGCTCGACGATCCACGGCAAGCCTGCCGAGCAGAACTACAGGGACGTCGAGCCGCGGCAGGCTTTTAGACGTTGCCGAGGGAAGGTCCTCGTAGGAGACCCGGTGGTTCGAGATGGCATAGTAGCCCATGACGGCGGAAGAGCCTTCCTCCACCGCGACATAGGTGCGAGCAAGATCGCGTTTCTGGAATTGACCGGCCCGAAACTTGAGCCAGTCGTTCAGCAACGGGCGCCCGCAATCGAAGGACGCGCGGTCGTGCTCCTTCGCAAGCGGCGCGATCAACCAATGCGGCTGCGCCATTCTATTTGAATCGCTGCTTGTAACGCTTGGCGGCGACAGTCAGCGCCCGATTGGGCTTGGCCGCCGAATCGTCAAGCAACGCGGCAAATTTTTTGCGATCGCTGTGGGAAAGGACCGTCACGCTGCTCTCGGCAAGAACGCTCTGGGAGCTGCGAACGAGAGTCGCGATGACATAATCGCTGACGGACTGTCCCAGCGCCGCCGCTGCTTCTTCGATGACGGCTTTCAAATCGTTCGAAAGACGGAAGTTCAGCCGCGCCTGTTTGGTTTTGGACGACGACATGCTCACCTGCCTGGTGACGAAAAGGAGTCTGTAGAATAGCCCAGCGGCGTTAATGTTATTGTACGTCAAATTGCCACATGGGTCCATGCGGCCTTGGCGATCACTGGGCGCACCCCTACAGCCTCAAGCCTCAGGCCTCACGCCCTCCTCCAGCACCGGCACGGTGCAGTTGAACGCCAGCCAGCAGAGGCCGCTGACCAGGTAGGCCACGGCGACCGTCGCGATCGCGTCGGTCCAATCGTAATACTTGGCGATCCAACCGAGCGCCACCGGGCCGACCAGCGCGCCGATGCCGCCGACGCCGTTGGCCACGCCGAAAATGGTCGCCGTGTGCTGTCCGCCGATATCGGTGACCGAACCCCACACGGTCGGCTGGTCCCAGTCGCTGAACAACTTGGCGCAGAACAGCAGGCCGCACAGGGCGTATTCGTTTTCGAACAACGCCAGCGCGGCGATGATGAATCCGCAGGCGATCAGATTGCCCGCAAAACCAATCGTCGAGCGCGCCCAGCGCCGGCCGATGATCGGAATCCAAAGATCATTCAAGTAGCCCCCGACCAGGCCGCCCAACGCGCCGCCGATCAGCGGCAGGGCAGATAGCAGCCCCATCTGCGTGTTGGTGACGCCGTGCACGTCCTTGAGCACGTAAGGGAGCCAGGCGACATAGAGCGCGTCGGCAAAAGTGCAGGCAAAGTAGTGCAACAGGAAGATCGAGAGGTTCAACATCGAACGCGGCGTCAGCCTTTGCCACCACGGCAATTGTTTCATCTTATTGTCGACGATTCGCGCTTCGGTGTCAGGATCGCGCGGGTCGGCCAGCGGCGTTTCGAGAATGATCCGCAGCTCGGCGGCGTTGACCCGCGGGTGTTCGGCCGGAGTGTTCCGCAGTACGACCAGCACCAGCAGTCCCAGAATGACGCCGCCGGCGGCCAGCAGGATGGCTGTTTCGCGCCACGGCATCCCTAGATAGCCGAAGAGGCTCGGCGCGACGATCAGATTCGACGTCGCACCCCCCATCCGCCCGAAGAACGAAGCGACCCAGCCTTGCAGCGAAGTACGTATCGAAGACGGAAACCAGAGTCGGCTCACGCGCCCAAGCGCCGGATAGCAACCCGCCTGCGCGGCGCCGAACAACATGCGCACGCCAAACAGCGCCCGATAATTTGGCGCCCAGGCGTGCAGCGCCAATACGATGCTCCAGGCGATGATGATTCCGCCAAGAAACAAATGGGGGCCGGCCCAGTCCGCGAAGACGCCGGCTGGAATCTGGAAGGACAAGTAGGTCGCGTAAAACGCCGATTGCAGGCCGCCCAACTCTGTGGTGTCGAGCCCCCATTCATTGCCGATGCTCGGCATGGCCAGCGCAAACACATAGCGATGGACATAGAGCGTCCAGCTTGCCGCGCACGAGAGGCCGAAGACTTGCCAGCGGACGTTGGTCGCCCGCGCGGTCAGCGGCGTTTGCGCGGTGGTGTGTTCGAGGGGATTGCTCACTCGCGCGCTACCCACTGTTTTTGGCGGAAAACTTCTCGCCGACGTTCGCAGCATGCTAACAGCGGCGGAGCGCGCAGGAAAGCGAGACCTGTTTTGGATAGACGATCTGGCGCCGCAGATTGCAGCAATCAGGTTCTGTGACGCCGGATTCGCTCGTGTCGCCTCCGGCCTCGGAGAGGCCGGCTACAGAAGGAGGAGACTCCATTAAGCTGGCTCTCGCAGAGGCTCGGTAAGAAATGCCCTGGCGCCGCCGCCGTTCTGATTGCGGTGGCGTTTCTCGCGAATTTCAGCCATATTGGAGAGGAACGGGACGCCACCGGGCGGCTCGTCCGTTTTTGGGGCGCCCGCCGATACCAAGTCACACCTCCCTACTGGCTCGATGGCAACGACGCTTTCTTTTACAACCGCTCCGGCAGCCCGTCGCGCGCCTGGAACGCATATTCCGACCTACATCTTCGAATCGAATCACGAGCTGGCCCGCCACGTCGCGCAGACCATCGCCGGCGTGATTCGCGAGCGAAATAGCTTCGGCCAGGCGGCCGTGTTGGGCTTACCCACCGGGTCGACTCCCCTGGGAATCTACCGCGAGCTGATCCGCCTGCACCAGCAGGAAGGATTAGACTTCTCGGGCGTGATCACATTCAATCTCGACGAATATTACGGCGTCCAACCGCAGCAGTTGCAGAGCTACCACCGCTGGATGCACGAGAACTTCTTCCGGCATGTCAACGTGCCGGCGAAGAATATCCACATCCCAGACGGCGCCATCGCGCTCGACGACGTCGACGATCATTGCCGCCGCTACGAGATGGCCATCGAACGGGCCGGCGGTATCGACGTGCAACTGCTGGGCATCGGCCGTAACGGACATATCGGATTCAACGAGCCCTTCAGCGTTCGCCATAGTCGCACCCGGCTGGCGACGCTCGACCCCGTCACGCGCAAGGACGCGGCCAGCGATTTCTTCAGCGAAGAGAACGTGCCGACGCAAGCGCTGACGATGGGGCTGGGGACGATTCTCGAAGCCCGCAAGATTTTGCTCGTCGCCCTGGGGGAACACAAAGCCGGCATTGTGCGAGAAACCGTCGAAGGCCCGCTGACCGATAAGGTGCCGGCCACTTTCTTGCGAGATCATTCGGACGCGGCGATCCTGGTCGACGACGCGGCTTCCGGTCAGCTCACCGCCGTGGCCACTCCCTGGGTGCTGGGACCCATGGAGTGGGATAACCAGACCATCAAGCGCGCCGTGCTGTGGCTTTCGCAGCAGACGAAGAAAGCGCTACTGAAACTCGACGAGCAGGACTTCCGCGATCACAACTTGCACCGGCTATTACGTCGGCATGGACCCGCGCAAGAACTGGCGCATCGCGTCTTTCAATGGATGATGGACACGATCAATTCCCACCCGGCCGGCGTAGAGACGAAGCGGGTGATCTGCTTCAGTCCCCACCCGGACGATGACGTGATCAGCATGGGGGGCACTCTGATTCGCCTGGTCGACGATAAGCACGAGGCTCACGTCGCCTACATGACGAGCGGCAATATCGCGGTGTTCGATCACGACGCGCAGCGCGTGGCCGACCTGGTGGTGGAATTCAATCGGCTGTTTGGCATCGACGTCGAACGTTCGCAGAATCTGGAGAGCGAGGTCAATCACGCGCTCGCTTCGAAGACGCCTGGCGAGGCCGACACTGAAACCGTATTGCGGATCAAGGCGCTGATTCGTTGGAGCGAAGCCAAGGCCGGGGCGCTGGTCTGTGGCTGCCGCGAAGATCGGCTTCATTTTCTCGATTTGCCGTTTTATCGCACCGGCACGATCGCCAAAAACCCGGTCGGTGAAGAGGACGTGCGGATCATTCGCCAATTGTTCGACCGGGTGCAGCCGCACCAGGTGTACATCGCGGGCGATCTCTCCGACCCGCACGGCACGCACCGCGTCTGCGCCGAGGCGATTCTGCGGGCGCTCAAACAGTTGGAACAGGAGACCGGCAGCAGGCCCGAGGCGCTCTTGTATCGCGGGGCATGGCAGGAGTGGGCGCCGCACGAGATCGATATCGCGGTGCCGCTCAGCCCGCGCGATCTGAAGCAAAAGAAGGCGGCCATTTTCCGGCACGAATCGCAAAAGGACTCGGCCCTCTTTCCCGGCCCCGACACGCGCGAATTCTGGCAACGGGCCGAAGATCGCAATCGCAACACGGCTGACGTCTACAACCAGCTCGGTCTGCCGGAATTCTTCGCGATCGAAGGCTTCGTCCGCTGGACAGGCGAAGCGATCTAGCGGGTGGGCTTCGAGTGCGCGTCGCCACGACCCGCCGCGTATCGGCGCGATCAGCCGCCTATTCGTCTTCTCAGCCGCGAAGCGGCGCCGAGTCAATAGCCAGGGGAGGAAGCCCCTGGAGGGTTCACGCCGTTGGCATCGAAGCCCCAACGGGGCGACAGTCAACCTTCAATCCCAAACATACTGCTCGTCCCATTCGAGGCCGTGCCGCCGCAAGAGTTCGAGATACTCCTCCTGGAACGAAGCGCGTCGATGATGTCGTTCCTGATTGGCCAGGTATTTCGTCACCTGGTCGATATTGGAATAACTCACCGCAAACGCGCTATACTCGGTGTACCAGTTGAAATCGGTAAAGCCCAATTCGTGGTGGATCCATCCCGAGGAGTTCGATTTGATCAAACGTACCGCGTCGGCGACGGCCATAGTTCATTCGAGAGAGGCCAAGAGATGGACATGGTCCGGCATTCCTCCCGCGGCGACGAGTCGGCTCGAGTGATTCTGTAAAATCCCGCCAACGTATTCGAACAGGCGCGTCTGCAAGTCAGGCGTAATAAACGGTTGACGGTGTTTCGTGCTGAAGACGATGTGGCAATGCAGCGAGGCGTGGGATTGTGGCATGGTGGATCTCTTTCAATACCGCGCTTGATGTAGGATGACTGCCGCCCCTTTGGGGCTTGTCCTGGGTCTCATGATTATCCATTCCAGGGGCTTTCGCCCCTGGCTATTAACTTGTCGCCCCGTTGGGGCTCGCGATGGATGAAACTGACCGACAAGCTACTCCTGTTTTGTTTGGCTATTGACTTTCGTCCCGTTGGGGCTTGCCCTCGGAGTCGCAATTTACCGTTCCAGGAGCTTCCGTCCCTGGCTATTAACTTGTCGCCCCGGTGGGGCTGAAATGGCGACCTGGGTCTCTCTTGGAGCTGGCGCCCCTGTACAAACGCTATTGACTCTGTACACGCGTATATTATAGTTTGAAGTCACGCGGGTGGCAGAATCGATAGGATAGTTAACCGCCCGTCACTGATGCGACGCACGACCAAAACCGCAGCCTAGGGCTCACCACACCACTATGGCCAATCTCGAATCGCTCACCAATCGGCAGCGTGAGGTGTACCAGTTCATCCGCGAAAAGATCCGCAGCCGGGGCTACGGTCCCACGGTCCGCGAGATCGGCTCCGAGTTCAAAATCAGCTCCCCTAACGGCGTCATGTGCCATCTGAAGGCGCTGGAGAAAAAAGGGTTGATCACCCGCGAGCCGAATATGTCGCGGGCAATCATGCTGGCCACGGACTCGGCCGAGCATCATGACGGCTTGCCGCTGGCCGGACGAATTGCCGCCGGCATGTTGCAAGAGGCGATCGCCCAAGATGAGCGGATCAACTTCAGTGAGCTCTTCGGCGCTGACGATCAGTACGTTCTGGAGGTCCGCGGCGATTCGATGATCGACGATCAAATCGCCGATGGAGACTACGTCGTGATTCGCAAGCAAGAAACGGCCCAGCGCGGCCAGATTGTCGTCGCTCAGACCGACGAAAACGAAGCGACGCTCAAGCGCTGGTTCCCCGAGGCCAACCGCATCCGGTTGCAACCGTCGAATCTGTCGATGGAGCCAATCTACGTGAAAAACGCCCGCGTTTTGGGCGTAGTGGTGGGCGTGGTCCGCAAGGTGACCTAAGGCGCGCGGGTCGAAGTTCCGATCGCGAACACTTGCGATCGCCCTAGCGATTTTCAGCCGGCGCTTCTTCGCGCTTGCTCAGTTCGCTCTGCCAGAAGCGATACTGGGGATCGCCGGGGCGGAACGTGAAGACGGCGTCGGGGAGGTTCGCGCCGTAAGAGCCCGTCGAGGGGACCCTGACCAGGATCGTGTCTTCGCCGCGGCGTTCTAACAGGCAGTTCTCTGCGACGATCATCGTGCCAATGCTTTCCAGAATCGCCGCGCTTGCCACGGGCGCCGTTTTTGCCGAAGGACCATTTTTGACCAGTAATGCCCGAATGTTTCGCCGCGGCGGGACACCCCAAGACAGTAATGCAGGGCGCCGGATAAAGTCTAGGTCATTCTGACAGCCGGTCAGCTAGCGTTCCAGGGGAGGAGAACGCTCAGCCTCTCCTGCCGCGTAGCGCACGAATTTCAAAACCACCACTATTTCAAAACCGGGCAGACGTCGAGCCAGTTGCGGCCGTCGGCGTTCATCCA
>DASXPZ010000490.1:0-1914 GCA_036493275.1 Pirellulales bacterium | reverse complement strand
CATCCGCGTGTAGTCGCGCTGCGTGAAGGACTCGAACTTGTGATCGTGGCAACGAGCGCAGCGCAAGGTGACGCCCATGAAGGTGGCGGCGGTTGTGCCCAACACGTCGTCCAATTGATCGTAGCGATCGACCAGTGGATCGGCCGGCTCGTCATCGAACGGGCCTAACCGCAAGAACGTGGTGGCAATGCAGGTTTGGGCCGTGGCGCCTTCGAGCTCATCCCCTGCCAGTTGTTCGATGAGAAACCGATCGTATGGCATGTCGTTATTGAAGGCGTCGATCACATAATCGCGATAGCGCCACGCGCTCGGCTTGTCACCGTCGCGCTCGTACCCGTTCGATTCGGCAAACCGCACCACGTCGAGCCAGTGCCGACCCCAGCGCTCGCCATAAGCCGGGCGGGCCAGCAAGTCGTCGACCACTTTTTGATACGCCTCGGGCGAAGCGTCCGCCAGAAACGCCGCTTGCTCCGCCGGCGTTGGCGCGAGACCGATCAGGTCCAAATAAACGCGGCGCAACAACGTCAATCGATCGGCCGGGCCGTTCGGCTCGAAGCCGACCGTGTCGAGCCCTGCCAGGACGAAGGCGTCGATGGGGTTGCGAACCCAGACCTGGTTTTTGACCGCGGGAATTTCCGGCCGTTTGACCGGTAGATAAGACCAGTGCTCGCGGTCCGATTCGCTGAATTGCGATCGGCCGTACGGTTCGTCCGCCGGCGCCTGCGAGACGACCGCTACCAGCGCGCAGACAATCGCCAGGGCGAGTTGCAGCGGACGCGGCATCGCTTGGTGGGGGCACGTCACTTGCTTCACGGCTCCGTAGACGGCGCCCGGTCTTGTGGATCGGGTCCGACGGGTCGCAGACGCGTGGGTTGCACGATTGCAGGCGGGGAAGGCCAACGGGGCCAACCGCTTCAGCATACCAACTCGGGCCGTAACATCAATGTTTTCTGATGTTACAGGCGCGTCTCGCTTCAGCTCAGCGACGCCCCTTGTTCTCCGCCGCTTCTGGATTTACGCAGCAGCGGAGCGGTTGGCCGGTGACGCCGGCGATTAAATTGTCGGCGGCGATCTCGGCCATCGCGTTGCGGCTGCTGACCGTGGCGCTGGCGATGTGGGGCGCCACCACGCAGTTCGGCAAGGAGAGGAGCGGATTGTCGGTCGTCGGAGGTTCGGGATCGGTGACGTCGAGCCCGGCCGAAAAAATCCACCCTTCGCGCAGCGCCCGTTCCAAGTCGGCCTCGACCACCAGCGGCCCGCGCGAGGTGTTCACAAAGACGCAGGTCGGCTTCATCTTTTTAAAAGCCGCCGCGTTGAACATCCCGCGCGTGGTGTCGTTCAGATCGGTGTGGACCGAGATGAAGTCGCTCTCGGCCAGCAGTTGCGACAGCTCGACGCGCTGGGCGCCCAATTTCGTTTCCGCCTCGGCGTTCGGGTAAGGGTCGTGATAGATCACGCGCATTCCCCAGCCGCCACGACAACGCCGCGCCATCGCCAGTCCGATGCGCCCCATGCCGACGATGCCGATCGTGCGGCCCACCAGGTCCTGTCCGATATGGCCGAGCGGCTCCCACGTTTTCCAATGCCCCTGCATCGCGTAACGCTGCGACTCAACGATCCGGCGAGCCGCGGTGATCAATAGCGCAAAGGCCATGTCGGCGGTGGCGTCAGTCAGCACGCCCGGCGTGTTGCCGACCATCACGCCGCGCTCGGTGGCGGCCGGGATGTCGATGTTATTGAAGCCGACGGCGTAGTTGCTGACGACCTTCAGTTTCGGCAACGCGTCGAGCAACGGGCCGTCGATCCGATCGGTGAGCAGCGCCAACAAGCCGTCGCAATCTTGCAGTCGCTCGCGCAACACATTGGCCGGCGGGGGCAAGGGTTCGGTCCAGACGTCGGCGTCGCAAGCGGCGC
>DASXPZ010000489.1:0-5370 GCA_036493275.1 Pirellulales bacterium | reverse complement strand
GGTAACGCTCGGCTGCACGCAGAGCGGCTCGACCAGCACGTGCCGTGGCAAGCACGTGGGGACAGGAATGTCGTCGAGCCGCATGTCATTAAAACCGTAGAAGCGCCAGGCCTTCATCTTTTAGTTCTTATGCTGAGGAGTGCGATGTGGTGAATTGGGGAGAATGTCTGGAAATAGAAGATCCAGCTCTACGTCGCGTTCAACGATGTCAGAGGCAGATGGCCGTTGCAATAGCCGAGTTCGACCTGCATGCGGTCTGGTTCGTCCCCGGCGTAGACCCAGATCATGGCCATCGGGCCATCCGATTGATTAAGAAACCGGTGAGGCCGACCTTGCGGCACGCAGGCGGTATCGTAGTTTGCGACGCGATACGTCTGTCCGGCCACCTGGCAGATTGCGCTCCCTGCGACGATGGTGATCGATTCGTCGAAGCCGTGGAAATGACAAGGAAGCGAAGCCCCGGGCTCGAACAATCCGTAGCCGCCGCAGATTCCAATGGCCCCCAAACGTAGAGCGAACAGATCGCGAAAGAAAGCGCGCGGGACCAGTTCGTAAATCGGCGCCGTATCGAATCGCACCAGCCGTTCAGGACTTTCGGCGTCGGCTTCGTCCCGATCGGTCGGCGTCCACTCATCGAGAGCCGATTCGCGCGAGGGAGTGTCGGACGCAAACGACGAATGCAACAGCGCCGATCGATCTTCTGCGGCGTTTCGCACCGCATGCGCCAGGCCGGCGGGGAGATGGATCGCATCGAACGGGCGCAGCCGGTAGCGCCGCCCCTCGACCTGGACGCTGGCTTCCCCTTCTAGAACCACCACGACTTCGCTGAAGGGATGCCTGTGGAAGGGAAGGACCGCTTGCGGGCGGAATTCGGCCAGACTGGTGGTCAGGTTCCGCGCGCCGAGCGAACCGGACGCCAATATCTGAATCGCCACGCCTGGCGCAAGCTCAATCGCCCGGCAACCTTGCCTGCGTGTGACGATCTCTCGGCGTTCCATCAGTCTCTCCCAGCGCGCCGGACGAACTTTTGCAGCGTGTGACAGGCGGGTTCCACCAATCCGCGGGCGCCTCCGGCCGACCACACCACCTCCGAAACATAAATGTCGCCGCGCGAGTCGACCCAGACATCGTGCGGGGCGAAGAAATCGCCCGCATCGCAGGGCGTGTCGCCGCCACCCCAGCGCGCTTTCAATTCGCCGCGAAGGTTAAAAACGCTCAATCTGCCACCAGTGGCCTCGGGGGTAGGGACAGTGGTTCCGGGCCACATTCCAGCGCGAAATCCAAGCTCCGCCACGTAGACGTCGTCGCGGGCGTCGATAAAGACCTGGCACGGGCGGGCGATGTCGGTCCATTCCTGAATGAACCGGCCTTCCGGCGTGAAGAGTTGCAATCGGCAATTCTCGCGATCGGCCACGTACACCGTCCCGCTCCGGTCGACGGCGATACCGTGCGGCACGTGAAATTGACCCGGCCCGGCACCGGGCTCGCCCCAGGAGAATAACAGCTTTCCATCAGGCGAAAACTTGTGGATCCGCGCATTGCCGTAACCATCGCTGACGTAGATTTCGCCGCTGGGCGAAAGAGCCACATTTGTCGGAAAATAAAACGGCGGGCCCGACCGCACGATCGTGCGATAGTCGATGCTCGTGGCGCCGGTGTCCGAGGGGACGCCGCTCGTGCCCAACGTCAGGAGCAGTTTCCCATCCGGCGTGAACTTGCGGATGGTATGTTGCAAGTCGTCGGTGCAATAGACCGAATCGTCGGGCCCGATGAAGACGCCATGCGGTCGCGCGAAGACTCCTTCGCCCCAAGAGGTAATGAAGGCGCCGTCGTGATCGAAGATGATCACCGGGTGTTCGCCGCGATTGAAGACGAAGACGCGATTCTGCGAATCGGTCGCCACAGCCGTGACTTCGGTCCAGCTCCAACCCGCTGGCAGCCTGGCCCATTGATCGAAAGCCTCGTAGCCGAAATCGCGGCAAGTCGCGCCGGCGCTTATGGCGGAAGATGGCGGAGTGGAATCTAGTCGCATAACGCGGGCACTTCGCTGTTAACGGTGGAGAGAGACTGTTCGTCAGGGAGTTCCGGCAGGATCCAGGCAATTCCTGCTGCTGGCAGAAACAGAAAACCTGCGTACAACAGCGCATCACGATAATCGCCGACCTGCGAGAACAGCCCGAAGAAGACGGTTCCCAACCCGGCGGCGATGCGCCCAAAGTTGTAGCAGAATCCGGCGCCGGTGGTTCGCAACAATGTCGGGAAGAGTGGCGGCAAGTACATCGTAAAGAGCGCGAAGACACCCTGGCAGAGGCCAATCGCGGCTACGCCAAGCCAGAGTTGCGTATGGTCGCGCGGGACGCCATACGTGAAAAGCATCGAAAGAAAATAGCCCACGCAGAGCAGGGCGATGGCGCGGCGATACTTCAACTTTCGCGCCAGATAGGCCGCCATAAAATTGCCGACGATCGACGTCACCATCACCAGCCAGACGATTTTGCTGACGAGATGGCCAACTTCGGTCGGACTCAATTCCGCCACGCTGGGCAGATTGCGAAGCTGTTGCAGATACCAGAATAAGAACGCCCAATGGCCCGAGAGGGATAGCGAGCAGACGGCGAGCGTTAGAATCGTCGTGCGACGGACCGAGCCGCGAAACAGATCGGCAAATGTTGGCGCGGCGTCAGCCGATTGCTCCCGCGCGCCTTGCCATTCTTCCGGCTCCGGGACTTTTTGGCGAATCCAGAGGACAAGTAGCGCCGGCAAGACGCCGACTAAGAAGACGGATCGATAGGGCAAGCTGGCCATCAAGAAATTCGTCAGACTCGCCAACATCACCCCAAGATTGACGCCGGTTTGCAGCACGGCTGCCATCCAGGGTCGCCAGCGGCGCGGCCACGTTTCGGAGAGGAGCGAGGCGCCAACCGCCCATTCGCCACCAATGCCCAGCGCGGCCAGAAAGCGAAAGACCAGCAGCTGCCACCACGTTTGCGCGAAGAACGAAAGCCCGGTAAATAGGGCGTAAGTGAGGATCGTCAACATCAGCGCGTGGCTGCGACCGAGCCGATCGGCGATCAGGCCGAAGAATCCTCCGCCGAGCGCCCAGCCGATGAGAAACGCCGCCTGGATCCACGAACTGTAATAGCCAACCTCCGGATCCTTGGGGCTGGAGGCGCCCAACAGCTCGGCGACGAATGGCCCGGCGACCAGCACATAAAGATGCATGTCGAGGCCGTCGAACAGCCAGCCGAGCCACGCGGCAATGCCGGACTTCCACTGCTCAGGCGAAAGATCCTGCAACCGCTCGACGTCCTGTCCCGCCTGGGGCGTCACGCCAGCACCTCGCGGACAACGCGCGCCGGATTGACGCCGGTCAATTTCTCTTTTAATCCGCTCTGGTCGACGTACAGTTCTTCGTGCCGCAAGCCCAGCAGGTGGAGAATCGTGGCGTGGAAGTCCGGGACGCTGACGCGATTCTCGACTGCCGAGAGCCCTACTTCGTCGGTCGCGCCATGCGTCGTTCCTCCTTTGACGCCGCCGCCCGCCAGCCAGCAACAGGCGGCGTTTTTGTTATGGTCTCGCCCTGACTTCTGTTCGTCCTTGTCGCCCGAGAGTTGGGCAATCGGCAGCCGGCCGAATTCCCCTCCCCAGACGACCAACGTTTCGCCCAATAGGCCGCGTTGCTTCAAGTCTCGCAACAGTCCGGCAATCGGCAGATCGGTCCTGTCGCAGGCGCTCTTCATGCCCGTCGCCAGGGCGTTGTGATTATCCCAGATCTGGCCGTCAATATAGAGTTGCACGAAGCGGACGCCGCGCTCGATCAGACGTCGCGCAATCAAGCAGCGCCGGCCGTACGAATCGGTCGGCTCGCGGCCGATGCCGTACATTTCGAGCGTCTGCGGGCGCTCTTGCGAGAGATCGAGCGCGTCGGTCGCCGAGATCTGCATGCGGGCCGCCAATTCGTAACTGGCGATCCGCGCATCGAGATTCGGCTGTCGCGGCCGGCGCTCTTTGTGCAAATTGTCGAGCCGACCGAGCAGATCGCGCCGCATGGCGACGATCTCCGGCGGATCGCCCCCCTCGGCTCGCAGGTTGAGCACGGGTGAACCGGTGGAGCGAAAACGCGTCCCTTGGAACAGCGGCGGCAAAAATCCGGCCTGCCAGTTCTCGATACCGTTGACCGGCAGGCCGCGCGGATCATCGAGCACGACGTACGCCGGCAAGTTTTGGCACTCGCTCCCCAGACCATAGGTGACCCAAGAACCGATGGTCGGATAACCAGTCGGCATGTGGCCGGTCTGCATAATATAGAGCGCCGGCTCATGCGTGATATTAGTGGTGTAGAGCGAGCGAATCAGCGCAATGTCGTCAACGTGCTGACTGATGTGGGGCAACGCGTCCGAAACCCACATCCCGGATTGACCATGCTGCGCGAACTTGAAGGGGCTGCGCATCAGCGCGCCGGCGGCCGCGGGCGATTCGACCTCGCCGGCGATCTTGTCGAAGTAGGACTCGCCATGCCGACGGTCGAGCTCCGGCTTGGGATCGAACAGGTCCATCTGGCTGGGACCGCCGTTCATGAACAAGTGGATTACCGACTTCGCCTTGGCCGGAAAGTGCGGCGACCGCGGCGACAGGTCGTCGTTCCTGCGTGGCGCGCTGGCTCGGCTCGCCTCGGCGAAAAGATCGCCGCCAAGCAGATGCAAGAGAGCGGCTCCTTGAACGCCGGCCCCGACGCGCGAAAAGAAACTCCGCCGCGTCACGGCGCTAGAAGGGTCTGAAGAGAAATCTCGTAGCATCGCGTCGCCTCAATCGATGTAGAGAAACATAGCCGAATTCATCATCGTGTGACAAACGGTCGTAAACGCCTTCCGCTGCGCTTCTTGCGGCGCGGGTGTCCCGGCCGCCGCCAGGCTTTTGCTCCACTGGTCAGTCAGCTTTGCCAGCGCCTCGACGCAGGCTGCTTCTTCCTTGGCCGTGGGCGGTCGCCCTAGCGTGGTCATGTAGAGGCGGCCGATTTGCTGCGCCCGTGAATCACCGGCGACGCTCAGCGTGCGATCGGCCAATCGACCCGCCAGCTCACGGATCACCGAATCATTCAGCAAATGGAGCGCCTGCAGCGCGACCAGCGAATCTTGCCGCTGCAAGCAATTCGGATTCATCGCCGGCAGATCAAAACTTTCCAGTAAAGACGGTGGATGTTTGCGCAATTGCTCGACATAGACGCTGCGCCGCTTGCCGGATTGCACCAGGCCATCGGGGAGCACTCGCACCGGCTCGGGCGGGCCAAAGCGGGTTTGATCAAGCTGCCCCGAGACGAACAGCAACGAATCTCTCAGTTCTTCAGCTTCAAGACGCCGCAGCGGCATCCGC
>DASXPZ010000488.1:0-3345 GCA_036493275.1 Pirellulales bacterium | reverse complement strand
CCAGCGGATAGCGCGGCGTAAAACGGAGCGCCTCGCCTTCGACGGCGTAATCGCCCCCAATTGCGGGCAGATCGCCGACCCCTTCACGCGCCCCTTCCTGGGTCACAAGGACACGCAGCGCCGCGGCGCGCTCGGCCTGATCGAGTAGAGCGAACGCCTTTCGTTCTTCGGGCGCGAGCCCGACGACGTCGACACTAACCGCCTCGCCGCCGGCCGACTGATTGACGACGACGCGCGGCACGCCGGCTTCTGCCGCTGCTGGCTGGATCGAAGTCGTTTGAGCGGCAGGCCGACCACACCCGGCGATGGACGCAATCCACAGCAAAAATGCCCAGCAGCATAGAAATGAGATCGTGCCGATGCGCATCGCCGTCATTCGCTCCCGGTCATCCGCATTACGAACGGGCAAATTAAACGCACAGGCGCGCCGTCGAACTTCGACAGCGCGCCTGCGCTGGAGGATTATGAGTCTTCCGCCGAGCAAAGAATCAACCTTATGGCAGCGGAATCGCCTTCAGGCTGTAGGCGCCCCCTTCGTTCTTGACGAGGACCACGGCGTTTTCCTTGTTCAGCCGATCGAGCTGCTCGACCCCTTTGACGTCCTTGATCGTCTCGTACGGCAGGCCGGCGGTGTTGGCGATCTTTTCGGTGATGCCGTCGGCCGTGGCGACGTTCGCCAGGTCGACCTTCATCACTCCGCGGGCGCTATTGGCCATCAGCAGGTAGTCTTTGCCATCCTTGTTGTAGACGACCATGTCGAGCGGGCGATTGTGATTGCCGAGCTCCGCCACGGTCGTTCCCTTGATCTTGGCGCCGCTCTTCAGATCCGAAACCGGGAACTTCACCAGCGGCGTGCAGGTGTAAGCCGCCAACACGTTCGGCTCGCCGCCAATGCTGAACAGAGCCAAAGTGCGGATCGGCGAGCGAGTCTCGAACTTGCCATGCGCGCCGTGATAGATCTCGACGCTTGCGCCATTGCCTACCGCGCCGAAGGGGAACGGAATCGTGCGGAGCTTCGAGGCGAATTCTTCGTTCGACAGCCCGGCGACAATCACTTGTCCTCCGGCGAATTGCAAGTCGGTCGTGACGTCGAGCCGGTCTTTATTGTTTTCCGGCGCGTTCGGAATCGCGGCTTTGGAGAAGAGAACGTCCTTCAGCGGGAATTCGCCGACGCTCCCCGAGGCGTCGACGCGCACGATCACCGGCTTGGCCTCCGGGCCACGCCCGCGCGAGACGGTGAGGAAGGCGTTGCCCGTTTCCGGATTGACGGCCAGGTCGTGAATGACGATCTCCCCTTTGCTCGTCCCCAAGAGGGCGGCGATTTTTTCGTCGAGCTGTTCCACATTGAGCGGGGCCTTGGCCGCGCCAAGCGCCGCGTCGCCGGTGGCGATGGCGTAGATCGTGGCGCCTTGCGTGTCGCCTAACAGCAGAATGCCTTGCGGCGCGAACGTGGCTGGGCCAACCGACTTGATCTCCGGCGTCCCCTTGGCCATTCCTTCGGTCAGATTAGCGGCCGAACTCGTAGCAATCATCGCGGCGGTCAGCAGACCGGCGGCGAACAGACAGGCGCGAAGCGACATGGCAATACTCCTCGATTTGGGTGTGGGATGTAAGTAGCGTTTCATCCGGCAAAGCCCCGAGCAGCGAACAAGAGGACCCATCCTGGTGGAATCGATCACAAGCGCCCTTGCGACTGCCATTCGACGTACGACGAACGAATGGTCAGGCGAGCAGGCCGACGTCCATGAGCCTATGAGATGGATTGATCGCTGTCCAGTTTTCGGCAGCGAAGTGAAGTTGACGCGATAGCACGTTGGACGGGCGCCAGGCTCCTGCCGAGCCGTGAAGCTCTTTCGGCGCCGCCTGCTCGGCGGGAGCCTGGCGAGGCTCCCGCCGAGCGTGAAGCGAGTTGGACTTCCCGATCAAAAAGAAATCCGGCGCGGATTAGCAGCATCTCTTCGAGACGCCAAGAGAACGTCTCTCTCCGCGCTCATCGAGACGTTGCGCGAAGTCCTTTCCGAAATAAGCGTCGCGCTGCGGCGCCTGCTCGGCAGGAGCCTGGCGCCCACGTCCTCTGCGCACTCCCTTCGAAAGTGCGGCCTCGCCAATTGACGCTTCACCCGAGGCTAGCGCCTAACGGCTCACGGGAGCCAACGCATTCTGTCAGGGCGAATCGCTCGCGACCTTTGGCTGCGTCGGCTTTGGCAGAACAGGCTTTGGTTTGGGCGGCTTGGTTCTCATCCCCCAGGTCCACGGCTTTCCCGGCTTCCACGTGTACCAAATCGTGTGTCTGGTTCGCACGACGACGGTCGCCTCGGGAAAGAGCTCCCGCGCCAGCTCAGCTTCCGGCCCCGCGTGCGTTCTGTGGTAATCCTTGTCTTGATAAAAATCAGGAACCTGCACGCTCAGTTCAACCCTTCCTCTTTCTCCCAGCAACCAGAGCAGCCCGGGCGCGGTCGTAGTCTCCTCGGTCAGTAAGTTCATGAGCGCCTCGGGATGCTCCGCCAGATACTGTTGTCGCCGATGGATCCAGCGCGTCTCATAGGCCAGAAAAGCAGCCAACAACGCAACGACCACGAACATCGTCCGCAGATTAAAGCGGAACCAGTGGCGCGTGGAGGGACGAAACAATGACTCCCATCCCCCTTTAAATTTCCCAGCCGCGCTGGGCCCCCGGGATTCAGTTCATCCCGAGGGTTATTGTTGCGCTGTGGGTCAAAATGTGCCGCGTTTCAAACGGATACGCCAGCGGCGAACGCCCAATGGGATCAAGCTGGCCAGGCAGGAGCCAACCAGCGCCCACGTCGCCGGCTCCGGCACAATCGCATATGCGGAGATCGAACCGGTGTAGATAAAGTTGCTGTTGATCGTCAGGGCACTCGGAATCGTACTTGAAATGGTCGCCTGAACCGGAATCGATAGGCGCAACAAGGTCAATCCACCGCCCAGCGCCACCGACGTTAGATGGGCCGACCCGCCAACGGTTGGCAGGGGCGTGCTGCTGCCAATCGCAGCGCTTCCAATCAGCGCCGGTACGGTTTGGCCGAGCGCCACGGATCCCGGATAGTTGTAATCGAACGACGCGGTCTTCAGCACGAAACTCAGATTACCGCTGGTGACGAACGTCTGATTGCCCGCCGGCCCGCTCAGCGGCGCGCTCGAAAGCGGCGTGGATTGGACAAGGTCTCCCGCCACCCCCCGCTGCGCAATCTGCATCTGGCCCGCCGGAAGCGCGCCACCGGCGCTAAGCGTTGGCCTGCCGCCAAAGACAGCCGGGGCGTTACCGGGAGTGCCCAATACGCCGCCTCCCACCGTCGGCTGCAAGTTCGAAACCGGGTTTCCCGG
>DASXPZ010000487.1:0-2296 GCA_036493275.1 Pirellulales bacterium | reverse complement strand
CGATATCTCGTACCTCAACCTGGGCGGAACGTTTTACTATTTGTGCTCGCTGCTGGATGGTTACAGCCGGTTCATCGTCCACTGGGAGATTCGCGAAAGCATGACCGAACGCGACGTGCAGACGATCGTACAGCGCGGCCTCGAAAAGTTCCCGTTGGCGAAACCGCGGATCATCAGCGACAACGGTCCGCAGTTTATCGCCCGCGACTTCAAGGAGTTCATCCGGCTGACGGGCGTCACGCACGTCCGCACGAGCCCCTACTATCCCCAGAGCAACGGCAAGCTAGAACGTTGGCACGGCACGCTCAAGAGCGAACGCTTCCGCCTGGCGGCGCCGCAGACGCTGGAGGAAGCGCGGAGCGTAGTGAAGTCGTTCGTCGCGCACTACAATGACGTGCGACTGCACAGCGCCTTGGGCTACGTCACGCCGGCCGACAAGTTGGCCGGACTGGCGGAAGTGATCCACGCCGAACGCGACCGCAAGCTGGAAGCCGCCCGTGCAAAGCGCCGTCAAGAGACAACCGTCAACCATGCCGAGGCGACGCCGGCGCACGCTTGCGTCACGGAACACAGAGAAGGGCTAGCGGGGGCCCTGGGGGCCGGCAATGAGGCCACCAGGTCGCCCGAGCCGCTGACGCTTACCACCTGAACAATATCGCCGAGGGCGAAACCAAACAGACCACCAATTCGCGAATCCTCACACAACAGAATTCCAACTTCCGCTGAACCAGGACAGTGGAACGATTGCCATTGCGATGGTCCTGGCGTATCTCTACTTCTGGATGGCGCGACCAGTGGGTAAAGGACCCGCCGGGCCGGCGGTCGCCCAGGCAGCATTTGCTCAGCCCTGGAGTGAGCGGCGCGTGCTGCTGTTGGGAATTGGCGACAGCATCACCGCTGGGTTAGGGGCGCGCTCGCCCGACCACAGTTATTTCCAGCGTCTCGCCAAGAATCCCCCGGATGAATTTACAGATCTGCGCGGCGTTTGCCTCTCCGTGGTCTTCCCGAACTTGGAGAGTAGCAACCTGGCAATCTCCGGCTCGACCTCGCTGGACCATTTGCGCGTGATCGAGGAAAATCTGCCGCCGCAGCCTGCTGATCTTTTTGGCCTGATTGTTATCACGACCGGCGGGAACGACCTAATACATTCCTACGGGCAACGTCCGCCGCGCGAAGGAGCGATGTACGGCGCGACCCTCGCCGAGGCCCAGCCGTGGATCGCCAATTTCGAGCAGCGACTAAATAAGATGCTCGACCTCCTCGACGAGCGTTTTCCTGGCGGCTGCCAGGTTTTTCTCGCGGACATTTACGACCCGACCGACGGCGTCGGCGATGCCCCCAGTGTCTATCTCCCTCATTGGCCCGACGGCCTGGCGATTCACGCGGCCTATAACGAAATCATCCATCGAGTGGCCAAAGATCGCCAGAATGTGCAAACGGTTCCGCTGCACGAAGCCTTTCTCGGTCATGGCGCCCACTGCCGGCAATTCTGGCGGAGCACTTATCGCGCCGAGGATCCGCACTATTGGTTTTACGATAACATCGAAGACCCCAACGACCGCGGCTACGACGCGATTCGCCGCGTGTTTTTGAACACGATCGCCGCGGCTGCAGATGACTTAAATGCGCGAGCGACGTTACAGCCAAATGCGTCTGTAGCGCCACCTCCTTAAAAGGATCGGCCCCCCGGCTGCTCATGCTTGGCGTTTGAATCGAATCGCGAAAAAGTTACAACGACGCTTATGTCCCAAGCCCCAAAAACCCGCCGCCGCTGGTTTCAGTTTGGGCTGCGGACTTTGTTGGGGTTGATGACTGTCGCTTGCGTTCTCTTAGCGTGGTTGGCGTGGTGGATCGACGCGGCGCGCGGCGCTCGCGGAAATCAACGGCTTTGGATCGCACGCCCTCATGAAGCACGGCTATGCCTATCACGGCGATTCTTGGGAAGCGTATGACACCCAGGCTGTTTCGCCGATTCCGCAGTTTGCTATCGACTCCCTCAGCGCGGACTTCTTTCACAATGTCGTCCTGGCAGCGCTCGACACGATCGATAACAAGCCCCTGCCGGCCGTAGCTCGTCTGCGGCGTCTGCGGGAGTTAACGCTGGCTGATTGCTCGATCGTCTGGGACGAATCCGTGGTGACGGCCGATTCCGTCGTGTCGGACAAGGGAATCGCGCATCTGGAGGCGCTCAAGGAATTACGTCGACTCACGATGCGCGCACCGCACATCAGCGACGCGTCGCTCGAGATCATTGGCGGCTTTACCGAGCTGGAGCAGCTCGAGCTCGACGCCTCGC
>DASXPZ010000486.1:0-3714 GCA_036493275.1 Pirellulales bacterium | reverse complement strand
TGCGGTTGTCGTGTTGCAACTGCGCGATGCGGTCGGTGGCCGCCTTTCGGGCCCGCTCGATGATCGGGGCAAGCGCATCGGCGTTGAAAGCATGCTCCCCCTTGCCGAAAATCCCGCGCGCGATGGCGTCCGGACTTTTGTAGTGATCAATCTGGGCGGCGTTGAATTCCAGACCGCGGCGCTCCCCCTTCAGCCTTTCGAGCATCTCGCGATTGTCGCCCAGCTCGAAGTGCCGCATGATCGGCCCGACAATTGGAATCTGCGTGAAGACGTTGTACTTCTCGCGAAGGATTTTGGCGTTGCGTTCCTCCAGCTTCTCCTGGTCGGTTGCGTTCTGCAAAAGTCGATCTTCGACCCCCTTGGGCGTCCTCGGGTCGGGATACTTGAACAACCGCTTCGTGATATTGTCCGAAACTTCCTGGCTCGTCGCGCTGGCTTTTAGGAGATCGTCGACCGTCCTGGCCACCAGCGTGGCGCTCGTCGCCAGCACGCCGGCCCAGTTGCCCGAGACGATGTCCTCCATCAGTCCCGAAATGGTCCGCATGGCGTCGGCGCCGGTGGCCAGCGTTTGCAGCGACGTCGCCAGTGCGCTGACCCCGGAGGCCGCTTCGTCGATCCCCGACGAGGTTTCCTTCAGCTTGTCGAAAGAGGCGGCCAGGCCGGCCACGCGGCGGTTCATATCGACGAGCGTGCGGGTGACATTGTCGAACTTGGCGCTGGCGTCGTCTTTCGCCTTCAGCACGATTTCAACGGAGCGGTCGGACACGGTTGATTCCCCAGGAAATAATCGAACCAGAAACCAGCCAGGAACGCCGCGGGGCGGAGGTGAGCGAAGGCCTCCGACCCGCGGGCGATTCCGACAGGGGCAGACGTCGGGCGAACCCAGGAACGCCGCGGGGGCATTGCGGAAAATCAAACAAAAACCGCCGCCCCACGCGCGGCGCCCCTAGTCTTCAATCCGGGATGTAGAACTCCAAGATTTCGTCGGCCTCTGCCTCGGCGTCGCGCAGCTCGGCGTCGATCTTCAAGAGCTGCTCTTGCAACTCTGGCAGCTCGACTCTGGCCTTTTCCTGGCATTCCAAAAAGGCTTGCTCATCGAATCGGTATTCGCCGACTCTGGATCCCTCCGAGGTGGGCGTAAAGCGAGCACGGGCCGGATGCTCAGCCGGCAGACGCGAGCAAAAGTCGGCCGTGTTCGTCGAACTATCGACGTTGTGCGCCAGCAGCGCTGCGATTTCGCAGGTCCGAGCATAGATAGGCGCCCGCGCTTGCCGCCCGTTCGCCATGAGAGACGCCTTGCGGAACTTGTGTTCGCGCAGAATGTGTTCCGGGGCCAGGTCGACCAGGCGCTTTCGCGCGTTCCGCATCCGTTCGACCGCGGCGGCCGCGTCGCGACCGGCGGTTTCGACTCTCGCAATCTCGCGCTGCAGCTCGGCAATCTGGCTCTGCAATTGCGGCAGCTTTTCAGCGCGCTCGGCGTCGGCCATCTTGACCCGTTCCTCCGCGGACTGCAGCTCGGCCGACGTGCCGGCTTTTCGCTTTTCCGCCAGCACGTTCCACATCCTTGAAATTTCGCGAGCCACGCGGGCCTCGTCAAAGCCCAGTCGACGGAAGACCCGATCGTGGCGAGCCTCAATGATTGCCGACAACTGTTGCTTGGCGCCGAACACCGATGGGTTCTCGACGCACTGAGAGGCGATCTCCCTCAGTGCCGCTTCGCCGGCGTCGTTCAGCTTGTCCTCGAAATCGGACATTTCGAGTAGCAGATCTCCATCGCGGTCCGCGTCGGGCCCGGCCGCCTTGGGTGTGGTTGATTTGGCCATGTTTTATGGTCCTCTTCTCTCTGTGATTTGAATCAAGCCGAACGGAGGTGATCAGGCGGATCGCCGCGCGCTAGCGTTGTTTGCTTCGGATTTGCTAGATCAGCCTTCCGGTCTGTTGAAGATTGAAGGCCCGCAGGTAGCTCTCGCGCAGGCCCGGGTGTTCGCTTTCGATCTGACTGACTGCTTTGGCGCGGGGCACGCCGGCGGCGACTTTCGCTGCGACCAGCTCGGGCCAGGTGTCGCCCGCGGCCGCGGCCGCGGCGATTCGACGAATTGGCGAAGCAGGCCGAGCGTCGCGTTGGCGTTGTTTATGCGCGGCCATCCTAAGCGCAGGAACGAGCCCAAGAAGCGATGAGCCGGGACAACTCGCGGCGAAGTTAAGCTTCGCGGTAATGTGGTCAGCAAAGCCGAACGCGACGGCTTGTTCTGCGTCGAGCCAGGTTTCAGCCTTCATCATTTGGACGATCGAGGAAAGCTTTTGTTTGGTGCGGTCGGCGTAGATTTCTGCCGTTGTCAGGTTGAGATCCTCGACCAGCTTAGCGCCGCGGGCAAGATCTTCCGCCCCTCCATTCATCCCGAGAGAGACCTCATGGATCATCATCCAGGCGCTTGCGGCCATGTTGATCGTTTCGCCACACATGGCCACGATCGAAGCTCCTGAGAAACACGCTCCGTCGACCCAGACCACCTTGCGAGCGGGATTCGCGCTCAGCAGGTTGTGGATCGCAATCGACTCAAAGACTGAGCCGCCGTTGCTATTAATTCGAACATTGATCATCGAGACTGAGCCTGCGGCCTTCAGTTCCTGCGCAATGTCGGAGGCGGAAATTCCCTCAAAGCGGTTTGAATCGATCGCGTCGTAGATCAAAATGTCAACGATTCTGCCCATCGAATTGCCCCTTCATTCTTGATCGAAAGCGAACGTGCCTCGCGCTATACCCAGATCTGCCGCGAGTGCAGCGGTGGGATAGTCATGAACGCTCGTGGCGACGTCGAAACCATCGTCCAACGAAAGATGCACCAGAGGTTCGATCTCGTCTAGCTGGTCCTCCTCGAGCGCCGCCAGGATGAAGGCGTCGAAGGCCTTCAGCGAAGAGAGAATGGCATTCCCCTCGGTCTCTACGCTCAGACGCCGAGCGCCGGACCAGACGCGCCACTGATACTTGTTGCTGAACAGCATGCCTCAATCCTATGCCTCAGCGCGGTCAAAACCGGCGGCGGAGTCCAACGGTTGGAAAATTAAATCAGGTCCAGGTAGAAGCGATACTTGCAGCCCAAGCATTCCGTATAGCGGCGGACGACTCCCGACTTTCGCCGCTTCGTGCCGTGCGCATGCAGGTGTAAGCAGCCACACTCGGGACACCGAGGGAGGACGCACTTCACGGTGATCGGCGGTTTACGTTTGGGCTTCTGATCGTCGGCCATGGGAAATAACGCAAAGCTGAAAACCGCGGCGCGCCGGACGGACGGACTCTCTTTGAAGGAATAGGGCCTCGCAGGTCACCGCTGGCGGCGGGGGGGCGCGAGGGGGACCCGTTGGATTATCGGGAGATCCCTACCGGCCTTGCTGTTGCGGCTAGCCTATTCGCCATACGCGGCGGCTTTGCCTCGCGTCTTAATACGCCTGGCGGGCTCGGCGTCAGGTTCCGCGGCCGCGCCGTGCTGCGCCGCTTCTCTACGTATTGGTTGCAACGCCGTTGGTGGAGGATCGCTTCGTACTTGCGGCGAAGCGGCCCGTGCCAGGCTACCGGGGTGTCTTCCTTTGGGGGCTCTGTTTTGGCGCTGTTGTTAGTCATGCGCTTCTTCCTTGGAGCTTCTGCTCATCGCGTCGCGCTTTTACATCGGAGGCCCTGGCTCCTCCAACCCACGGCAGACCGCGCTTTGCGAACTC
>DASXPZ010000485.1:0-3019 GCA_036493275.1 Pirellulales bacterium | reverse complement strand
CCACACCACATGACGTATCAGCTGGACACGATGATGCCGTACAAAGAGCGGGAGGAGTCCATCCCATCATTCAAGCGGACGTGCCTTCGGCACGCCGCTTAAGTCAACCGTTAGGCGTCTACCCATGACTGGAGTAGCCGTTTTAATTATCCTAGTGGCAATGGCCAGCAACTGGCTATTTCGCAGCCTTCTTCTCGGTGCCCTCCGAAGCAGACATCCTCGTGAATTCGCCGAACTGGGCCATCCATCCAGCCGGCAACTAGCATCGCTCTTTCCACGATATCGGGAATTGCAACTTCGATTTTGGAAACATCTCTGGGGTGGCAAGTTCTTTCTGATCAAAGATAGACTTGTTTCAGGTTTCGCTTGGGGCGCTTTGATCGCCGACGTAGCATTGGTGGCTGGCGTGATAGTTTTCTTGTGGTCTCCAGGGAAATGACGCTTAACCGCGCGGCCCACCCGGAGCCTCTGAAGCAGCGCTCCCTTTAGCATCCTTCATTTCGTCGGCCCGGTGGCCGCGAACGTTATGCCTCAACGCAGGCGGTGAGCTAGAATTGGCGAATAGAGGGACCAACATGTCAAACACTACGCCGGTTGTTCACAGCGATCCGGATATTCTGGGTGGCACGCCCGTGTTTGTCGGGACGCGCGTTCCGTTCCGCAACCTGATCGACTACCTCGAACGAAACCACAGTCTTGACGAGTTTCTCGATTCGTTTCCGAGTGTCTCCCGAGAGCAAGCGGTCGCGTCGTTGGAAGCGGCTCACGAAGCCCTGAGCGCTCGTGCGCATTCTGCTTGATGAGCAGCTTCCTCGGCAGCTAGCGCCGTACTTAGTCGGCCACGACGTTCGTACTGTCCAGCAAGAGTCGTGGACAGGTCTCAAGAACGGCGCACTGCTTACTCAAGCCGAGGACGCTGGGTTCTCGGTGTTCGTGACCGGCGACCAGAATCTCGAGTTTCAACAGAACATCTCCAACCGGCGTCTTGGCGTGGTCGTACTCTGCGCTACGAGCAATGCGCTCGAAGACCTGCTGCCTCTTGTTCCCGCTGGGTTGACCGCGATCGCGACCGTCCGACCTGGGCAGTTGGTTCGTGTTGAGGCATAACCGGCCATTCGACACCGACCTTCGCAAGCGTGCTTCGCCCACTTGCTCGGCGGGTCAATGGCGACGTTAGAGCGGGCGCTGTTCTCAAAGCCTAGGACAACAGCAATCATCCTCACAATATTGCAGCCAATCGAGGAGACGGAATCATGCACTTGAGATCTCGCACCGGAGCTATTGTCTTGATCATCGTGGGCACGCTCTTTCTGCTGTCGAATCTGGGCGTGGTTCCGCACTTGGGACCTCTATTGCACCAATGGTGGCCGCTCATTCTCATCGTCATCGGCGTCATCATGCTCGTCCAACGAGCATGATCGCCTGGTTTCCCACATTGAAGGAGGTCTGCTCATGAAACTGACGAGAAACGTCGGGATGTTGTTGCTGGCCGTCTGGCTTATCTTGACCGGCCTGGTACCACTGCTCAATTTCAGTTTTTCCGGAATGGGCACTGTAATAGCGATCCTCGCCATCGCGGCCGGGGTTCTGATCGTCGTAGGCCGGTAGGCCGACGTACCGGGGTCAGCCCTTGCCGGTGCTTCCGAAGCCGCCCGCGCCACGCTCGCTCGCGGTGAACTCTTCCACGACGTTCAAGCGCATCTGCACCACCGGAACGACGACGAGCTGAGCGATCCGGTCGAGGGGGTTGATGGTGAACGCGGCACCGGAACGGTTCCACAGCGAAACCATCACTTGCCCCTGGTAGTCGGAATCGATCAGCCCCACGAGGTTCCCGAGCACGATCCCGTTCTTGTGCCCGAGCCCCGAGCGCGGCAGCACGACGGCGGCGAGTCCGGGATCGGCGAGATGGATGGCGATGCCGCTCGGAACGAGCTCCGCGGCGCCGGGGGCGAGGACGAGCGGCTGGCCGATGCAGGCGCGCAGATCGAGGCCGGCCGCCCCCGCGGTCGCATAGCGGGGCATCGCTTCGCGCAGCCGCGGGTCGAGTATCTTGACGTCGAGAGTCTTCAAACGCGCAAAACTCTAGCGCCGCGGCAGCATCTTCGCGATGTGCTCGACCAGCTGCCGGGCGAGCACGATCTTGGGCGCGCGCTCGAGCTGGTGCACGCCGCCGTCGTCGAAAAGCGTGAGCGCGTTCGTGTCCTTGCCGAAGGTCTCGTGAGCGAGATTCGCCGCGAGGAGCGGAATGCCCTTCTTCTTGCGCTTCGCTTGCGCATTCGCCATCAGGTCCTCGGTCTCGGCCGCGAAGCCCACGCAGAACGGCCCCTCGGGCAACGCAGCGACGTCGGCGAGGATGTCAGGGTTCGGCTCGAGCTCGACGTTCATGCGGCCGTTGCCGCGCTTGATCTTGTGCGGCTTGGGATCGGCGGGACGGTAGTCGGCGACGGCGGCGACGGCGATGAACACGTCGGCCTGCCTTGCCCGCTTCATCACCGCCTGGTGCATCTCGCCGGCCGTGAGCACGTCCACGCGCTCCACGCCCGCCGGAGCGTCGAGCGAAGTCGCCCCGGATACCAGCGTGACCTCAGCTCCTGCCTCGACGGCGGCCTGCGCCACGGCGTAGCCCATCTTGCCGGAGCTTTGATTGGTGATTCCTCTTACCGTGTCGATCGGCTCGTAGGTCGGCCCGGCCGTGATCAGGATTTTTTTTTTGAGAAACGGCTTGGGGCCGAGCGCTGCCGCGACCGCGGCAAAGATCTCCCCGAGCTCGAGCATGCGCCCCATGCCGCCCTCCCGGTCCGCGTGATCGCCTTCCGTGGGTCCCAGGAGGACCACGCCGTCGGTGCGCAGGCGCTCGACGTTTCGCTGAGTCGCCGCGTTCTGCCACATCTCCACGTTCATCGCCGGCGCGACCATCAAGGGAGCGCGGCGCGCGAGGCACAAGGTGGAGAGCAGATCGTCGCCGAAGCCATTCGCGAGCTTCGCGAGAAAATCGGTCGTCGCCGGAGCGACCACG
>DASXPZ010000484.1:0-6290 GCA_036493275.1 Pirellulales bacterium | reverse complement strand
ACTTCGATGTCGACCTGGTTGAAGCTGGGCGGTGTGCCGCCGACCTCGGAGCCGATAACCACCAGGTCGTTGCCGGCGCCAAAATTCACAAACAAGCTGCCCGGCACGGTGAAGTCCTGCGAGGCGGCGCCGTTGACGTGGCTCATGCTGCCGTCGGTAAGCGTTCCGGTCCCGGTGATGCGAATCTTGCCGTTGGCAAGCTGCGAGATCTGTACTGCGTTATCCTGTCCCACCTGGCCGGCCGCTTCGGTCAGGTACAAGTTTCCATTGACGACCGCGGCGGCAACGTCGCCCGCCTTCATTTCTCTGATTTCCAGATTCTCGATATTCAATTTGCGGGTTTGACGATGCTTGGCGAACACGACAGAGGCTCCTGTGAGAAGAGTGGTGAAGAGGGAGTGAATCTCCCAACTCACTGCCTAGGCGCAGGGGCGAGCCGATTGTTACGAGCAGGGAAAAAAAATCTCGCGTATTGCGAAATCGCGCTTCAGCCGAATGGCGCGCGGGCGAGCTCAGCTCGAAAAGTGAAATGTGCCGCGGAGCCAGCGGCCGAGGCGCGCGAGCGCTGATTCCGGCGCGGCGAAAATTCGCACGCGTCCCCGCGCGCCCAAGAGAGGGGGCCGGTCGCACTCGTCAAGCTTTAGCTTGACCTGGTAGCTTTCGACCAAGGGCCGGGCGGCGCCGGCTTCGTCCTGCTTCACCGGCAGTTCGCCGCCGTAGACCAGTTGCCGCGGCGCGACGTCGAGGTCGATCTCGGCGATGTCGGTCACGGTGGCCCAGACGGTTTCGCCCGCCGATTCATCGAGCTTGATTTCGGCCCGCTGCCCGAGGCGAATGCGTTCCACGTCAGCCTGCTCGACGATCGCCACCGCCTCGACGCTCCGCGGATCGCCGATCAGGCAAAACAGCGTGCCGGTTTCGAGCAGACTTCCCAGGTTGCGATCCAACAGCGGCGTGCCGTCCCAATCGCTCAGTTGGCTTTCCTGCGCGTTGACGGTTTTCCATTGTGGCGGCAGCACCGCGCCGGCCATCGGCGAGACCAGTGTCAGACGGCTGCCGTCTTCGATCCGGGCGCGCAAGCGTTCGTCAAGCGCGGCGAGCGCCTCTTTGGCCGATGGGATTTGCGCCGCGGCCATTCGATCCTGACTCCGGCGACGTTCGAGATTCTGCAAGTGGAGACGCTGCTCGTCGCGTTCTCCGGTCAGTTTGGTGATCTCGAATTCCACGTCGTCGCTGGCGAGCGTGGCCAGCGTTTGCCCTGCGGTTACGTTTTCGCCGGCGTGGATCGTCGATTTCAGAACGCCGGGCTCCGAGACGTAGATTCGCTGGGCGGCGAGCGGCTCGATGACGATCGGCGCCCGCACGCGCAGCGGCAAGGGCAGCGCGGCAAGCGCTACCAGTCCGCAGGTCAACGCGATCAGCGTCATGATCAACCGGCCGCGGCGGATGCGCGGATTCGCCGCCGGCGTTCGGGCAAAGCGCACCGCCCGCGCAATGGGCGGACCGATCAGACCGGCAATCGTGCCAAACGCCAGCAGCTCGGCGATCCGTTCGAGTCCAAATGGCTTGAGCGCGCGATAGCAGAACCACAGCAAGATGGCCGCCAACGCCCAGCGATACAAGTTCGACGCCACGGCGTAGAGGAGCAAAAACATCTGGCGCGGCAGGCTCGTGTCGCGCTCGCGCCGCGAGGGAACGCCCAGGCAGACTCGGGCCGCCAGCTTGCGGAACGCTTCGGTCGATTTCTCGCCCAAGTTTGGAATGTCGACCAGATCGGAAAGGATGAAATAACCGTCATAACGCAAGAGCGGATTGCCATTGAAGAGTAGCGTGCTGACCGAACAGACGATCATCACGTCGAGCGCCAGCGCGTTCAGCAGGCCGGGCTCGCTGAACCACCAGACGAACGTCGCCAGCGAGGCCAGCAAGCCTTCGACCCAGATACCGGCAATGGCCACGGCAATGCGCCGAAAGCGGCTGGGGAACATCCAAGTGTCCGACACATTGCAGTAGAGGCAGGGAGCGAAGACTAACAGCATCACTCCCATCTCGTGACATTCGCCGCCGTAGCGCCGACAGGTGAGCGCGTGACCAAGCTCGTGCAGGACCTTCGTCACCGAAAGGGCGATGATCATCAGGATGGCGCTGCGAGGCGTAAAGAACGATTGCAGCCCCGGCAATCGAGCTTGCAATTCCGGAAAGTGCGTCGCCACCATCGCCAGCGCCGCGACCATGATCGCCAGCGACGCCAGGATCGCGAGTGGCGAAAACAACCAGCGGGCCGCCGACTCGAGCCGCGCCAAAAACGGCGTCGGGTCGACGCCCGGAAAGCGGATCGCCAACGGGTTCGACACGTTTGAAACTAGTTTGCGGCGCCGCTGCTTCTGATCGCGCGCGATCAACTCCGCCCCTTGCCCCGCGGCGTTCGAGACGACCAGGCCATCTGCATGCAACCGCGCCAGAAAAGCTTGCAATTGCTCTGGTCCCAGCCTCCGGGGGGCAAAGCGGCGGTTGAAGCGTTCGATGATTTCGGTCGAGCTAGCGTGGCCGTCGAGCATTTCGAGCACGGCGTATTCTTCGTCGCGCAACCGGAAATAGGCCAGCGACACCGGGTCTTTGATGCCCCAGTGGCGCCGTCCCAACACTACCAGCGGCCGGACCAGCAGGTCGGCGCGCATCCGCAGCGCCAAGGGGCGCGAGGCGGAACTGTCCGATTGTTTGGTGGCGGTCGCCATCAGGCTTTGAAATGTGTGGAAGAAGAGAATCTTTAGCGCTGCGAGGCCGCTTCGGGCTTGGCGGCCGACTCTTCAACGTCGCCCGGTTTGGGCGCCTCGGCGACGTCGGTCGCGGGGCCGATCCGCAGCGAGCCGTGCAGACCGGGACGCAACGCCAGCCCCTTGTTTTCCACTTCGGCCCAGACGCGGGCCTGTCCATTCACCGGATCGATCTCGGGACTGACGAACACCACCTTGCCGGTGAACTCGGCGCGAGGCCGGCCCGGCAAATCGAGCGACAGCGTCACGGGACGGCCCACGAGCGAGTCGGTGATCTTGGTCGAATCCAAAAATGTCTCGACGCGCAACCGGTCGATTCGCAGAATTCGAAACACGGTTTCGCCCGGCTCAACCCATTCGCCCGGATGGTGCGCGATCTCGACCACCACACCCGCCAGCGGCGAACGGACCCGCATGCGATCGACATTCCAAGCGGCAAAATCGACTTCGTTCTCCTTGAGACGTTCGGTATGCTTCGCCGAGGTTTGCTCTTGCTCGGCCTGTTCGACTTGCAGCTCAGCGCGTTCGGCTTCGAGTTTCAGACGTCCCAATTCTGTCGACGAGACGCTCCGTTTGTATTTTTCCGTCGAATCGGTAGCGCGTTTGAGTTCGGCCTTGGCTACTTCGGTCGATTTGCGGGCGAAACGAATGTTGACGTCGCTCTGGGCATCAACCCGCGCGATATCAAGTTCGATCTGCGCCTTTTTCTTCATCAATTGCGGGTGCGTGTCATCCATGCGGGCCAGCTCCTGATCGGCAGTGACCAGGTCTCCTTCCCGCACTTTGACGTCGGCCAGCACGCCGGCTTCGCGCGCCGGCACGGCGCGTTGCTCAATCAGCGAAACCAGCGCCTGTTCGACTTCGATTGGATCACTGGCGGGCTCGGCGCCGATGACGCCACCGCTCAAGACCAACAGCAGCGAAAAGCAGGCGGACATACGGACCTCACTGGTAGTCAACAAGTTTTTCGATCGCGTTTAAAACTTCTGTGAGCCGAAGGGCGCAAGCCCTCGGGTTCTTTGGTAATCAACAAACTTTTCGATCGCGTTTAAAATAGCAGCCGGGTCTGGATGGCGTTCCAGATGTCGTGGAACAAAACAAAACCGAGCGAGCGGCGGCCGCAATGCACGTTGGCGATTACATCGGCTCCGGGCCGCAATCGGGGAATTTCGTTCCGATCGAGCGTGGCGGTCATGGTAACTTGCGGGCCGTGCTCATCCACCGTGTCGGTATTCATGGCCACGTCACGCACTTTTGCCGTGTGGGTTTGGTCAGGATCGGTCGCCAGCATAAACGAAACGTCGAGCGACTCGTCGTTGCCCTGCCGCTGTTCGAGCACAAAGCCGATGTCTTCGTCCGGCACTCGCAGCTTGAGCTCCCACGGTCCGTTCAAGTCGTCGACGCGCAGTAGCGCCCGGCCGCGCTCCACCGGGCGCGATTCGAGCAACTGCGACACGTCCCAGGTCAGCACCTGTCCGTCGATCGGGCTGCGAATCGTCAATTCCTCGGCCTGTTGCTTGAGGAGCGCAAGTTGTTTTTCGAGGCTCTTGAGAAGTTCTTTGACCTCTTCCTCTTCGGCCGTGCGCTGGTGGAACTGCTCGCGGTTTTCAGTAGCCGCGGCCGTGCCGCCGAGGCGCGTCGCCGCCAGGCCGTCGAGACGCTTTCGCGCGGTCTGCATTTCGCCCAGAACGCGCGTCATTTCGAAATCGAGCTGCGGACGGCGCAAGATCAACAGTGTTTGTCCCGCGGTGACCTGATCGCCATGCTCGACGAGTATTTTTTCGATCACGCCGTCGGTCGGCGCAAAGATATCTCGCCGCCGCTCAGGCAGCAGCTCGCCGCGACCTTCGACCGTGAAGTCCATCGGAAAAAAGACGAGCGCCGCGACCGCGGCCGCCAGCGTTCCGACGACGAGCAGCGTTTTGAACAATTGCCGGCCACGCGTCAGTCCGCGGGCCATGCCAAGCGTGCGCCACATGCGCGCCAGCGGCACGCTTTGAAACGACGCCGCGTTGGCCAGTGCGATCGTGGCGTGCGCCGTCACCGCCGCAATCAGTTCTTCTCGCGGGTCATCCGCCGCCGGCGCGTTGAAATCTTCGATGACGAGCGCGCCGATTGTCGGACGATCGAAGTCGACTAACGTCTTCGCATCGCCTCCGATTTCGACCACGGCTCGCGTCTCTTCGGCTGTCAGCGGCTGCCGTAATGGAATTATCGAAACCCGCCGAGCGTGCGATTCATCGAGATAAGCGTCGAGAGCTTGTTCCAATTGAGGAGGCAACAGGCCGCTGGCATCCGGGTGCGAAAGTGGCTCCCCCACCGCCAGCACCGCTTGTATGAGTCGCTCGAGCAGCTTGACGCTGGCCGCGCGACGATCGACCGCGTCGACGCCTGAGGTAGCAATCAGGCGAACTCCACGGCCATGCTGCCAGGCCACGCTGACCCGATCGGCGCCGACGAGCGCGCGACCGTCGTTGGCGACTGTGTAGGCGGTCCGTTTCAGATCAAGATCGCTGTGCGCCGCCTGGGTGAAATTCTCGTACTGCCGCCACGACTGCGAACGGTCGCGGAGTTCGCGCAGTTGGCGGCGCTGGTAAAAGTCGGCGGCCAACTCGGCGACCGCCGACATGAGCCGGAGATACGCCTCGGGCGCGGTCGGCAGTTCGGCCGGGCGTTGAAAGATTTCGATTACACCCAGCGTTTCCTGCTCGGCGCGCGCCGGCGCCAGCAGCAGCAGAAACTCCGAGGCGTTATCGAGTTCGCCACTGCGGGCAAGCGCGCCCGAGGCAGCGCTGTGAGGGGGAATCGAGAGGGCCAGACCCGAGCCGGCTACGTGCGAAATCAATTGAGCATGACGTCGTCGCGGCTCGCCGGGGTCGATCCACGGCGCGGCGTCGAGTCGATGCTGGCACTCCAACTCAAATTGGCCGTCGGCGCGACGTAACCAAATGGCGCCGCCGACCGCCGCCAGCGCGCGGACCGTCCGATCGAGCAAGCGCGACCAAAACTCGCGCGAAGAGACGTCCGACTGCGCGAGGGCCGCGATCTCGTCGACCAGATCGTCGAGATGCTGCCAACTCGAAAGAGTCGCTGCAATTTCCGTGGACAACGGTTCTGCGGTCATTCTTCCCAGTATATCGCCGAGCCCTTTTATTCACCCCAGCTAGCAATCCAACCGACTCACATTTTGTGCCTATCGCGGAGAATTTCCGGCTTATGCGGAAGAAACGGTTTGGGAAAAGTCTGCCGACGCCCGATCTATACCCGGAACGAACGCATAGTGCGCCGTTGCGCTAGCGGTTCCGCTCCCGATCGGGGGGGAAACGACGGAGCATGCGTCGCCAGCGATTGGCTGAGATGAATACGCACAACGAGGTCCTGTCGTTCGCTTGCATTGGAATTCGGTTCGCCTGTCTTCAGACCCCAACTACTTGTCAATGAATGCTTTAGGCAGAAGCAATCAGAATCACCGAGGGTTGGTGCGCTCCCCATGCGCAACCGGCGAGTCGCGGCGCT
>DASXPZ010000483.1:0-2925 GCA_036493275.1 Pirellulales bacterium | reverse complement strand
GGCGTACAACTCGGCCCAGGGATCGCGTGGCGGCCTTTTAAGATCTTCCGCCTGGAACCAGGTTTCGCGCAGTTCGGCTTCTACCTGCTTGCGCTGGTCTTCTTCCAACGCTCCTCGATAGACGCGGATTTCGGCGATGCAGCCATGAAACCGAGGGCTGGAGCCCGAGCCCGGACCGCCAAGCTTCAGCGAAACGATCTTTGGATCGGACGAGACGCAGTCGATCCCCTTCGGCGTCGCGGTCTCGACGCCGTTGCGACGCAGCCTCGTGCCGTTCGCTCCCCATGAGACGCAAACCGTCTCGAAATCGGCCGGCCTACATGGATCGACAATATCTCCCGACTGCCCGTTCTTGCGGAGGATCGCGTGCAACGCGCCGCCCGGATCGACCATCAAACCCACGCCATGCTGGCCAAAGTCGGCGTCTTCCCACCCCACAATCCGCTCGCCGCCACGGGCGTTCGACGCCGTCTGAAAAACAACGAACAGCGTTCCGGCCGGCGGCACGGCGCGCTGGCATTCCAGCAGCGACTCGCCGTCAAATCGCACGACCGGCTTCGGGCGACCATCGATCATGGCGGTCGTCTTGATCGGCGCAAGCTGCGGCGCTGCAGTCGTCGCGTCGCCGGCCAGGCCCGTGTCGTTCGGCCAAAGCGTGACTCGGCCACTCGCGTCGGTAGAAATTCGAGGATCGTCCGCTCGAAAGTGAAGCAATTCCGCGCGAGCCAATGCTTGTTTTTCCGGCGAACGCGCCGCGTCCGCTTCCGCGAGCTTCGACTGCGCGACGAATGATTCCTGGGTCGCCACGGCCGACTTCATTAGATCTGGACCAGACAATTTGCCCGCCGCGAGTTCCTTCAAAGCCGACAACTTCTCGTCGGTCGACTGCTTTTCGACTCGCTCCAGCAGCGCAATCCACTCGGCGAGCACGCCATCGTTCAACGAGTCGCGCTTCGCCACTTCGATAGCCGTGGTTTTCTTGTCTGCGTCTGCCGACTTGCGACATTCGCAGGCCGCCACCAGGTAACGGGCTGTCTGATCCGTGAGCAGGGTGGCCAGAAAGGCACGATATTCACGATCCGCGGCGTCCGGCGCGATCTGTTCGAGTTCCGCGCGTCGACGCGCGTCAGCCGTGTTTTGCGTATGGAGCGCGGCGGTTTCGCTCGCCGACAGTAGCGGCGCCCGCACCAGCGGAGTATTGCCCGGAACCGGGCCGGGAATGATCCGCGTGCTGAATAAAATGCCCGCCAAGGCGTAGTAGTCCTCGGTCGAGATCGGGTCGAACTTATGATCGTGACAGCGCGCGCAGGCGATCGAGAGCCCGAGGAATGCGCGGCTGACGACGTCGACCTGGTCGTTGACGTAGTCGGCGATCATCTGGTCCTTGTCGACGTCGCCCGGGACGAAGTCTGCGATCGCCAACAGCCCGGTGGCGATCAATCCCTCTTTGTTGATTCCGTCCTTGCTCGGCCCAGCGTCGGCCGCAGGCAATAAGTCCCCAGCGACCTGGTAGCGAACAAAGTCCGCGTACGAAGTGTCGCGGTTGAACGAATCGACAACCCAGTCTCGGTATCGCCACGCTTCGCGGAAGTCGCTCTCTGGAGGCAACTGGATCAAATCGCGCGCGTCGGCGTAGCGGACAACGTCGAGCCAATGTCGCCCCCAGCGCTCGCCGTATAACGGAGAGGCGAGTAGCCGCTCCACCACCCGATCGAACGCCTGCGGCGAATTGTCGGTGAGGAAGGCGTCGATTTCGGCGGGGGTCGGCGGCAATCCGATCAAGTCGAACGTCGCTCGCCGGAGGAGCGTACGCTTATCGGCCGGCGCCGCTGGGACGATTCCTTTGGCTTCCAAAGGCGCAAGAATAAAAGGATCGACGGCAGATCGCGGCCACGCCTTGTCACGGACCGCAGGCGTAACCGGCGGCTTCAGCGGTTGAAACGACCAGAACTTGCGATCCTGCTCGTTGACGGCGAACGTCGCGTCGGCTGGCGCTTCGGCCACCTTCGCGCCGGGCCAAGTCGCCCCGGCTTTCACCCACCGAGACAGAACCTCGATCTGTCGATCAGTCAGTTTCCCCTGGGGAGGCATTCGCAGATCGCCCTGGTATTGCACCGCTTTGATCAGCAGACTCACCTCGGGCTTGCCAGGGAGGGCGGCCGGGCCATTCTCTCCCCCGCGCAAGATTTCGTCCCGCGAAGTCAGTCTCAACTTTCCTTTGGGTCGAGCGACGGCGCCGTGGCACGCTCCACACTTCTCGACCAGCAGCGGCCGGACTTCCTTCTCGAAAAATTCGAGGTCGGCTTCAGAGGGCTTAGCCTCAGCCGGCTCGGCCCCGTTCGCGTCCGGCTGCGCCGATAGCCAGCAGCAGAGGCAGATCGCCCAACCGAAAATAAGCGAAAGCCAAGGTCTCACGCCACGCCTCGATTCTCCGCCAAATGCCAGATGACGACGCCCATATGGTACCCTGCGGGGAGCCAATTGTCGTCAAGCGGCAGAAACCTGCGCAGAAGAACCGCAGTGGCGCGTTTCGGCCTTCCGATCCGATTCTGTAGCTGGCCTCTATGAGGCCGGTCTTTATCTTAAGTTTTTGCCGGCGAGGCTCAAAGCAACAAGACGATGAAGGTTACCCCGATTCGAATACGACGCTAATCTGGCCCTGGTTGCGAGAAGTGACCGCTCTATCGCGGTTCACGTCGTCGAAACAGCCGACCTGCCGGATCTGAAGATGTTAATCGAGTGGACAAAACCAATTCTCTATCCGAGGCGAACGATGAATCGATTTGTTTTCTCAGGCATTGCGTCTGCGGGCGCCACGTTTTGTGCGCTGGCCATTTTCACCGCTTCCGGTGAGTCGCAGGTCGTGCCAGACGGCGGCGCAAAGCGCGTCGCGGTTGGGCCGCGCCAGCCGGGCGGGTTCCTCAG
>DASXPZ010000482.1:0-2508 GCA_036493275.1 Pirellulales bacterium | reverse complement strand
CGGAACGCCGGCAAATCGCCATGTGCCCCTAAAATCTGGCAGCGGCAGGCGTTAAAGCGCGGACCGTGGGCTGAGCCCGCCCCAATCACCGCGTCGGCAAAATGATTCCATCTTCCGGGGCCGCGCTCTATAATCACGGCTTGCAGTGACGCCCCCAGTTTGTCCCGCCGTCCCACCTGATTTGCGGCGCGATGGTTCGGCGCCCTGCGGCGCTCTCTGCCCACGCCCTCCCGCCTTGTTTTCCCTCCGGGGTATGCCGAAATGACGCGAACCGATGGTTGGCTTGCCAGTCTGGCGATCTTGGTCTGCAGCGCTACGCCGACGCAGGCCGAAGACAAGATTCTGTTCAACCGCGATATCCGCCCGCTGCTGACGGACAACTGCTTTCGCTGTCACGGTCCCGACAGCGCGGCGCGGAAGGCCGACCTGCGTCTCGATAAGCGCGAGGTGGCCGTCGAGCGCGGCGCCATCGTCCCCGGCAAGCCGGAAGAAAGTGAGCTGGTCGCGCGGATCAACTCGCAAGACGCCGACACCTTGATGCCGCCAGCTTCGTCGCACAAAAAACTGACGGCGCCGCAAAAAGAACTTCTTTCGAAGTGGATCGCCGCCGGCGCGGAGTATCAGCCGCATTGGGCCTTCATTCCGACCGTGAAGCACGCGGCGCCTGAAGTGCAGGATAAAGCGTGGGCTCGAAGTCCGATCGACCAGTTCGTGCTGGCCCGGCTCGAAGCGCAGGGGCTCCATCCGGCGCCCGAGGCCGATCGTCGCACGCTGGCCCGCCGCGCGAGCTTCGATCTGACGGGCCTGCCGCCGGAGCCGGCCGACGTCGAGGCGTTCGTCAACGACGCCGCGCCCGACGCATACGAAAAATACGTCGATCGCTTGTTGGCTATGCCGAGCTGGGGCGAACATCGGGCGCGCTACTGGCTGGACGCGGCGCGCTACGCCGACACTCATGGAATTCACTTCGATAATTTCCGCGAGATGTGGTCGTATCGAGATTGGGTGATCAACGCCTTCAACCGCAACCTGCCGTTCGATCAGTTCACCGTCGAACAATTGGCCGGCGATCTGTTGCCGAATCGCACGCTCGACCAGCAAGTCGCCTCGGGCTTCAATCGTTGCAACATGACGACGAACGAAGGAGGGACGATTCCCGAGGAATACCTGGTTCTGTACACGCGCGATCGCACCGAAACGATGTCGCAAGTCTGGCTCGGCATGACGACCGGTTGCGCGGTCTGCCACGACCACAAGTTCGATCCGCTGACGCAGCGCGAGTTCTACGAGCTTTCGGCGTTTTTCAACAACACCACGCAGGCCGCGATGGACGGCAACATCAAGGACACCGCGCCGGTGATCATGGTGCCGACCGCGGAAGACCGCCCTGCCTGGGAGGCCCTGCCCGGACAATTGGCCGCGGTGCAAGAAAAGATCCACGCCCGGCCGACCGCGGCGCGCGGCGATTTCGACGCCTGGCTGGCGCAAGTTCAACCGGCGGCCCTCGAAGCCCGCGCTCCCACGACCGAGCTGGCTTGCTACGCGCCTTTGGGCGAGAGCGCGGGCGCCGTGCTGGCGGTTTCGCTCGCCGGCAAGCCTCGCACCGTGAACGCCGGGGCTGAGCCCGCCTGGGACACAGGAATCACGGCCGCTCGAGCCTTCAAAAGTCGTCCCGAGACCAACGTCATTCTCGAATCGGCCGGCGACTACGAACGAGACCAGTCGTTCACCTGCAGCGTGTGGGTCAAGCTGCCGAAGGACGGCTTGAGTGGTTCGCTCTTGGCGCGAATGGACAACACCAAGCAGCACCGCGGCTGGGACTTGTGGCTAGACGGCGGCCGACTGGCGTCGCACATCATTCACGCCTGGCCAAACGACGCCCTCAAGGTCGTTTGCAAAACGCCACTCAAGGCGGGGGTCTGGCAGCAGGTTACGCTGACCTACACCGGCAGCGCTAACGGCGAGAAGGCTCGTCTGTATGTCGATGGCGTGCTCCAGGACGTTGAGACGCCGACCAACTCGCTGAAGAATTCGATCCGGACAGAAGTCCCCTTCAAATTGGCGCAGCGTCACACGGAAGCCCGGATCGACGATCTGGCCTTGCAAGATCTACGGCTTTATAGCCGCGCTCTCACGTCGGATGAGATCGGCCAATTGTCCGGGGCCACGCGCGCCGCGTATCTGCTTGGCCGACCGATCGCCGAGCGAACGCCGGCCGATGTCGACGAAGTCTACCGTTGGTGGCTGACGACCTTCGACACGGCTTACCAGGAACTGACGGCGCAAAAACGCGACCTGAAAATCAAAGAGGCCGAGATCAAGCTGCGAGCCACGATCGCGCATGTCGCGCAAGAAAAAGTCGAAGCGCCGATGGCCTATATCTTATTCCGCGGTGAATACGACAAGCGGCGCGAAGACGTGAAGGCCAGCACGCCGGCCTTCCTGCCGCCCTTCCCGGCTGAAACGCCGAAAAACCGGCTTGGATTTGCCCAATGGCTGTTGCGGCCG
>DASXPZ010000481.1:0-1618 GCA_036493275.1 Pirellulales bacterium | reverse complement strand
ACCGAGCCGGGCAAGGTCGCCGCCATTGCGCGGTCGGTGACACAGGGTCTGGAGGAGGGCGGCGTGTTGCCGGTCCTCAAGCACATTCCTGGCCACGGCCGGGCGACTGCCGATACCCATTTCAGGCTCCCGGTGGTCGATGCCTCCAGAGAAGAGCTGGAAGGGAGCGATTTTGCCGCGTTTCGCTTGCTGGCGGATTTGCCGATGGCGATGACCGCGCATGTTGTGTTCAGCGCATTAGATCCCGCCCAACCGGCGACGACTTCTGCGACAATCATCCATCAAGTGATTCGAGGGCTGATCGGATTTCAGGGTTTGTTGATGAGTGATGACGTCTCCATGAACGCATTGGCGGGTTCGATCTCCCAGCGGACCCGGGCCCTCCTTGCCGCTGGCTGCGACATGGTTCTGCATTGCAACGGCAAGCTCGACGAAATGCGTGACGTTGCGCGTGAGACACCGGAATTGTCAGGCAAAGCGCGGGAACGCGCCGAGCGGGCGTTGTTGTCACGGAAGGCGCCCAAGCCGTTCGATCGGGCGAAAGCGCGGGTTGAACTGGATGCGTTGGTTGATCGAGCAGGAGCGGCTGCAGGCGCATGAGCGCGGAAATTTTATCATTTGAAACCGGCCGGCCGGCTGAAGTCTCAGACGACGAGCCGGCGCTGGTTGTTGATGTCGAGGGTTATGAGGGCCCGCTCGACCTGTTGCTGGCGCTTGCGCGGCAGCAGAAAGTTGACCTCGCCAAAATTTCAATTCTAGCGCTGGCGAACCAGTATCTCGTGTTCATCGAGGCGGCGCGGAAGATCAGGCTCGAACTTGCCGCCGACTACCTGGTGATGGCGGCGTGGCTGGCGTTCCTGAAATCGCGCCTGCTGTTGCCGGAGGCGCCGACGGCGGACGGACCGAGCGCCGAGGAGATGGCGACTGCGCTGGCAAACCGTCTGCGCCGGCTCGAGGCTATCCGCGAAGCATCGAACCGCCTGATGAACCGTCCCCAGTTGCAGCGTGATATTTTTCCTCGCGGCAATCCGGAAACGATCGCCGAAATTCGCCATCCGAGATTCACGGCGACACTGTTCGACCTGCTGACCGCCTATGCCACGCAACGCCAGCAGCGGGTGCTTGCAAGCGTGCACCTGGCGAAACGCACCGTGTGGTCGCTAAGCGAAGCGAGAGCGTCGCTGGAGCGCCTGGTAGGACTGGCCCAGGACTGGAGCAGGCTCGACGAGTATTTGTTGAACTACGTGGCCGATCCCTCCCAAAAAGCCACTGTGTTTGCCTCGAGCTTTGCCGCCGCTCTGGAGCTGGTTCGCGAAGGCGAGATGGAACTGCACCAGCAAGAAGCGTTCTCACCGCTGTATTTTCGAAAGCGTCCGCCGCTATCGATATCTGACGCGACGACCGCGCCGGATATGTCGCCAGAGTAAATTGAAGAAGGAGACCAAGCCATGGCAAGCCTGGCGGAAAAACGCATAGACGATGCCGAGGAGCCATCTGTGGATACGCAAGCGCGGCCGGAGGAACTGCGTCTTCTTGAGGCGTTGCTGTTTGCTTCGACCGAACCACTCGATCAGGCCGCGCTCGCCAAGCGGATGCCCGAAGGCGTCGACATCAAGGT
>DASXPZ010000480.1:0-6631 GCA_036493275.1 Pirellulales bacterium | reverse complement strand
CACCGGCTCCGCCTTGGCCTCCTGCCCCTCCGAATCCGCTAGCGCCGCCGAATCCGCCGCCGCCAAAACCGCCTCGACCGCCGCCACCTGAGGAGGGCTTTGGTTGATTGTCTGTAATCGCGGTGGTGATGAAGACTTTGTCGCCCCAAACGACGGGCGATGACCAACCTGTTCCGGGAAGCGGGGCTTTCCAGCGGACGTTCTTTTCAGCGGTCCATTGATCCGGCAATTTCGATTCGTCCGAAATACCCTCGCCGCCGGGACCACGAAACTGCGGCCATTCTGCGGTTCGCGATGGCGAAGCCGCCAGAAGCGACACGCCAAAGACTGCGATAGGCGCCCAGGAACGCAACAAGAACGATCGGAGTGACATGACGGAATCCTTTTTCGTCGAGGGTCGCCGGGAGACGGAATCCGCAGCCCCCCAGAGCGGGCGCGCACGAAATCCTACGTCCTCAAACCCCGCCCGGTCGGCAGGGTTTCGCGCAGAGTTCCGCTGAAGCGAGCCGTCCGAGACTGCGTCTGGCGGCTTCAATAGACCGTAAGCGGCGATGCGCGGCTACCTGAATTGTCACAGTCTCGCTATAATCCGTAACGGCCGCGAACCGATCGACGCGCGCAAAAAGAGGGCCCTTGCTCGCCGGGGCAAGGACCCTCAAAAAGGCTGTCCGGTCAGATCCAGTGTGAACCGGAACTGCTCCGGAGACCCACAGCCATTGAGTGCTATCGGATCGCTGCTTGCGTTCCCTTGAGGCCGTGTGACGCGCGCCGGCACGGGCGCCCTAGGTCGGACCACCGCCGCGCGCTCAAGTGACCTTGAGCGCGGCGCCGGCCGCACAAGCCGAAATGTTTTGCCAATCCTCAGCCCAGGACTAGCCGAACGGATGAACCAGCCACTCCCCGCCAAGCTCGCGCTCGAAGATGGGACTGTCTACACCGGCGATTCGTTTGGAGCGACGGGTGAAATCGACGGCGAGGTCTGCTTCAACACCTCGATGTCCGGTTATCAGGAGATCGTCACCGATCCCAGCTATCGGGGTCAGATCGTGGCGATGACCTATCCAGAGATCGGCAACTACGGCGTCAACGTCGACGACGTCGAAAGCAGTCGGCCGCACCTCTCGGGCTTTATCGTTCGAGAACTAAGCCGCACGACGAGCAACTTTCGCTCCACCGGCGACCTGAGTTCTTACCTCGCCGCTGGTAATGTGCTCGGCCTCGCCGGCATTGACACTCGCTCACTCGTCCGCCGGCTGCGGAGCCGCGGCGCGATGAATGGCGTGATCTCGACCGTCGATCTAGACGACGCCAGCCTGGTCGCCAAGGCCCGCGCCAGCTGCGGCCTGGTCGGACGTGACCTGGTGAGAGAAGTCGTGCCAACCGCCGCGCAGAGTTGGGACGAACCGCTCAATCATTGGACGAAGCTGCCCACATTGGGCGACGCCCCAGTTCGCAGCAGCGCCCGGCCGCATGTCGTGGCGCTCGACTTCGGCATGAAGTGGAACATCGCCCGGCATTTGCAAGATCAGGGCTTTCGCGTCACCGTTTTGCCCGGCACGTTTACGGCTGAGCAGGTGCTGGCCGAGCAGCCGGACGGGATCTTTCTCTCGAACGGGCCGGGCGATCCGGAACCGATCGATTACGCCATTCGCACGATCCAAGACCTGCTGGGTAAGGCGCCCCTATTTGGCATCTGCCTGGGACATCAGTTGCTCTCACTGGCCTGCGGCGCCAAAACCTTCAAATTGAAGTTCGGCCATCGAGGCGCCAACCAGCCCGTACGCAATCTGACCACGGGCGAGATCGAGATCACGGCGCAAAATCATGGCTTTGCAGTCGAAGAAGATTCACTCCCGGCGCAGCTCGAAATCACGCATCGCAATCTGAACGATGGCACGATCGAAGGGGTCCGCCATCGCGAACTGTCCGCATTCAGCGTGCAATATCACCCGGAGGCGTCGAGCGGCCCGCACGACAGCCATTATTTGTTCGACCGTTTTCGCGAAATGCTTTCGCTCGTCGAACGATAATTGCTCGACCGAAGAACCTCTCGTAGAAGAACGAGACTTCGTTCTCAGCCCGCTCCATTAATTCATCATCCGCTCGGCCCCAAACGCCAATTGCATTTGCGGGTCGGTCGTCGACGAAGGATTCAGCTCTTTGAAGAGCATGCTGGGCTGAATGTCGTGATTGTGCTGGTACTTGTCGCTTTCGTACTCGGTGTGCTCGCCGACGAGTTGGTGGTAGAAAATCTGGCAAATCGGCACGCCGGGATAAACCCGAATCGGTTGCACGGCGAACATTTCAAGCGTCCAGAAGCCGCAGAAGCCGACGTCGCCGAATCCGGCCGTGACATGCACGAACAGCCCGAGACGCCCGATCGACGATCTTCCTTCGATCATCGGCACCAGGTTGTGCGTTTCGGTTCGCTCGACCGTGCGGCCGAGATAGAGTTGCTGCGGGTTCAACACCAGCCCATGCGGCGGAATGGTGATTCGCCGCACACGGCTCGGCTTGAGCATGTCGAGCACAACCTCTTCGTAGATCAGCAACTCGTCGTGCAACGAGAGATTGTAACTGTTCGGGTTGAGTCGCGCCGGATCGTACGGTTCGATCACGATGTTTTTGCCCATCTGGTCGCGAATTTCGTGGCCGGAGAGGATCATTCGTGCTGCACTCGCTTTCCTGGCGATAGAACAAGTCGAAACGGCAAACAGGTGGACGACACTCGCTTCGGGGATACCCAACTCCGGGCTCCTCTCAGGCTACGCCAATCCGCGGACAAATATCCGCGAGCGCGCACTCTTCACAGCGCGGCTTGCGGGCGACGCAGACGCGGCGGCCGTGTTGAATCATGCGGTGGCTAAGGGCGATCCACTCCGACTGGGGCAACTGCGCCATTAAATCTTGCTCGATCTTGACGGCGTCTGTGGCTTTAGTCATGCCCAGCCGGCGCGAAAGTCGCGTGACGTGGGTGTCGACGACCACGCCCGACGGGATGCCAAAGCCAGATCCCAATAACACATTGGCCGTTTTGCGCCCGACGCCGGGGAGCTGCACCAGGGCGTCCAAATTTTGCGGCGGCTTGCCGCCATATTTTTCGACCAGGGCCTGGCAGCAGCCTTGGATGTTTTTGGCCTTATTGCGGAAAAAGCCGGTGCTCTTGACCGCCTGTTCCAGATCGGCCAGCGGAGCCGCGGCAAAGTCTTTGGCCGTTTTGTAGCGGCGAAACAGGTCTTTGGTGACGATGTTGACCCGATCGTCGGTGCACTGCGCCGAAAGAATCGTGGCGATCAGCAGTTGCAGCGGCGTCTTGAAGTCGAGCGAACAGTGGGCGTCGGGGTAGAGTTTGGCCAGCTCGCGCGCCACATCCATGGCGTGGCGCTTCTTTGTCGCGGTCGCAGTTGTTGCCATACCAACCTGCCATCCTTGCAGCCCGTCGTCCCGGCAGCCCGCTGGCGCGCCTGCTGGCAACAATTCTGAAAGGCTCCGGGGTGTGTGTCAAGCATTCGGAGAAATGAGGCGGGAGAACTGCATAATCACGCGTGGCGCCGCTGCTGGCTTCACGTGTGCCACCGGTTCAGCCGGTGGCGAGTTGGAACAGAGCTGGCATAGCCAGTGGCGCCGCTGCACGACTATGCAGTTCTCCTGTACCGGAGCGCCGTTGGTTGGCCACTGGCCGGCCCGACCGGTATAATCGCGGCGCCGCGTCTTTCTTTTTTGATTCCGCAAAAGTGGTTCGACTTATGGAGCCTTCTGCTTACGATCCGCTCTACCTGGAAGGGATCGAACACTTCAACGCCTGTGACTTTTTCGAGGCGCACGAGTCGTGGGAAGAGTTGTGGACCGAGTATCAAGGTCCGCTGCGCAAGTTCTATCAAGGCCTGATCCAGGCGGCCGTGGCGCTCCATCATTTCGGCAACGGCAACATTCGCGGCGCGAAAAAGCTATATTTTGGCAGCCAGGGTTATCTCGAACCGTACCGGCCGATCCAGCAAGGGCTGAACCTCGACAAGTTTTTGGGCGAAATGACCCGCTGCTTCGCTCCGGTCATCGCTAGCGAAGAGGCGTTTCCAAAGATCGAAGTCGACCCGGAGACGATCCCGGAAATTCATCTCGAAAATTAACTGGGCTGGAGCTTGCTATCTCCGGGGCGGCCAAGGCCTCGCGATGCCATGGGTTTGCGTTCTCATCTCTTCGATCGCCAGAACATCAGCCGACCATCGAACTGCCATGCCCTTCGAAGAGTCGAAATTTGACCCGGCTGAATTTTCGGGCGTGGCGCGGCTCTTTCCGCTGCCGAATTTGATCATGTTTCCGCACGTGATCCAGCCGCTGCACATCTACGAGCAGCGCTACCGCGATTTGCTCGAAGACGCCCTGGCCGGCGATCGTTTGATCGCCATGGCGCAATTGGCGCCCGGCTGGGAGAACGACTACGAAGGCCGCCCGGCGATTCATCGCATGGCCTGCCTGGGCCGCGTCACCACGCACGTGCGGCTGGCCGATGGCTGCTACAACCTGCTACTGTCCGGCGTCGCGCGCTTGGCATTAGGACGAGAACTGAAGCCGACCACGTCGTTTCGCCGCGCCAAGGCCAGGATCTGCTTCGATCGCTACCCGTCAAAATTCGAGGAGCGCAAAGAGTCCCTGCAGCGTCGGCTCTTCGCAGCGTTTCGTCGCGCGCTCCCCCATTCGGCCGCGGCGCAGAATCCGCTGTTTCACTTGCATGAGTCGGACATCGATCTGGCCGCTCTGACCGACATTATCGGCTTCACGCTCGATCTTCCGCTTCCGCTGAAAGAAACGTTGCTCGCCGAGTGCAATGTCCTCTCGCGCGCCAGGCGCCTGTTGAATTATCTGGAAGGGGACGCGGAATCGTCCGAACGAGGTCCCAAGTTTCCGCCGGAATTCAGCCGCAATTGATATAAAAGCGCTCCTTGAGCCAACGCGCGGCTCCTTGACCCTCCTGGCGGGCCGCGCTAATATCGACTGGGCCTCCACGCAGTCCCTTTCGCGCCCAAATCGCTATTTCTGACAGACTTAAAACCATGACCGATGCGGCCGACACCAGTTACGAGACGCTCCATGCCGAGCTCGACGACGGACCGCCACCGTCGGCCGCCAGCTCCGGCGTCGACGAAGCCCGCATTCGCCGCGCGGTGCGCGAGATTCTGGCCGCCGTGGGCGAAGACCCCGATCGCGAAGGGCTGCTTGAAACGCCAGCCCGCGTGGCGCGGATGTACGCCGAACTTTTCAGCGGCCTGCACGAAGATCCGCGCACCCATCTTCGCAAAGTCTTCACTGAAAAATACGACGAAGTCGTGCTGGTCAAAGACATCAGCTTCAACAGCATGTGCGAGCACCACATGCTCCCCTTTATGGGCCAGGCGCACATCGGTTATTTGCCCAACGGGCGCGTGCTAGGGCTGAGCAAGATAGCCCGCGTAGTCGAAGTCGTCTCGAAACGGCCCCAGGTGCAAGAGCGCATGACTGAGACGATCGCCGACCTGATGGTCGAAGAGCTCGACGCCAAGGGGGTGGCCGTGGTGATCGAGGCGAGCCATTCCTGCATGACGATGCGCGGCATTCGCAAGCCAGGGAGCGTATGCGTCACGTCGGCGATGCGCGGTATTTTCCGCTCGAATCTGTCGAGCCGCTCGGAAATCATGACGCTGATCTATGGCGACCGGCGGTAGACGCACTCTCCATTCCATGCGATTCGCCACGCGGCGGGCGAAACTTTCCTGGCGTCCCTCCGACTCGACAACTGACTTCATCCCGTGCTGATTCTGATTCAATTCGTGCTCCGATTGGCGTTCGGCATGGCCGCCGCGATGACGCTGGTCTCGCCGCGCCAGGTGACGAGCGGCTATTATCGCAACAACCTCTACGTGCTGCTCGGACTGAACGTGCTGGTGACGCTTGCCGTGGGGACCGCCGGGGCGACCTCGCTCTCGATCTGGCTGCCGGTCTCGGCCGCGGTCGTTAGTTACTTGGGCGCGGCGTGTTGGCTTTACGAGCGACCGACCCCCGGCATGGCCGCGCTCGGGTTTGTAGCCGTGGCAGATTTGGTGGCAGCGTGGCTGGCTGTTCCGCCGGTCATCGACGCGGCGCAGTCATCGCTGGCGGATTCCGCGACAGGTTTAGCCGAAGGGGGCGTGACGGCCGCCGCCGGCCTGATTGCCTGGCTCGATCCTCCCACCGGCGGGCTCGTCCTCGGAAGCACGATGGCCGCCATGCTATTGGGCCACTGGTATCTCAACGCTCCTGGCATGGCCCTGGCGCCGCTGCGCCGTTTGATCGCGTTGATGCTGGTGGCCGTGGTGTTGCGAGCGCTGGTGTGCGGCTGGGGGCTGGAGGAGGAACTGACCAGCGTCGGGGCGCCGGGCAAAATCGGCTGGGCTCTCTTTGTGGGGGTGCGCTGGCTGGCGGGACTGCTTGCGACCGCCCTCCTGGCCGTTATGTCGTGGCAAACCCTCAAAATCCCCAATACGCAAAGCGCAACGGGCATTCTCTACGTGGCCGTGATTACCACGTTTCTGGGGGAGCTGGCGTCTGGGCTACTGTCCGCTGAGGCGTCCTATCCTTTATGATGCGTGTTGAGGCTTACGCGGGGCATTCATGCGGC
>DASXPZ010000479.1:0-11531 GCA_036493275.1 Pirellulales bacterium | reverse complement strand
CGTCAGCCGCGGGATCGATACCTCGATCGGGTGCGTCACATTCCCTGTTTTGTCGACCGTTGGCGTTACGTTCTGCATGAAGAGGAATTCGAGGTTGCCGATGTACGGGTTGTATTCTTCGTTGCCCGAGGTCCCGCCGAAAGCCAGCGAATAACCCCACAGCGCCCAGACCACGGTCATCAGGCCCATTAAAAAAATGCACTGCATCATCACGCTCAACACGTTCTTCTTGCGGACCAGACCGCAATAAAAGAGCGCTAATCCCGGCCCGGTCATCATCAGCACCAGGGCCGAGGAGGTGAGCATCCAAGCGTTGTCGGCGGGGTTCAAGGCTGCTTCGACAGGCGCAGGCTCGTGCGAGCTTTCCGGCTCTTTTGAGCCGGGGGCCTCAGGCGCAGCCGCGTTGGCCGCGTCGGGCGCCTTGTCTTGATTAGGATCTTGAGCGCGCGAAATCGCCGCGCAGCTCCAGAGCATCAGCAGCACAACACACGCCGGTAGCACGATTCGCTTGATAAAGGCCATTGATCGCTCTCCCTGGCAAGAACCTGAGCGGCTCGGATGGCAACTCCGGGCGAGACAATCAGCGCACGCGCGCCAGCCCAAATTAGAGTTGATCGGCGGAATCGCCCTGTTCGTGGGCCACCCCGCCGCCGCCATATCCCCTCACGCCGTACAAGTTAACGATGCGGGGGCGCAAATGCAAAGCGAACCGGCGCGCAGGAAACAACGCGGAGCGCGCCCCCACGACCGATACAACCAACATTCCCGGCGCGCATTGAACTGCGCGGCGCGACCGGACGCAGGTTCCTTGCCCGCCGCTCAGCTACGGGCTACGATCCAACGGAGTGATTGCCGGTCGCCAATCTGGGCTGCGGCGTCGCCACACCCGAGAGGATTCGCATGTTTCAGCGCAAGCACCACATCGCCTTCGTCGTCATCGCGATCATCGCCGTGGCCACCATGATTCTCTATTCGCTCACCGACGACGAAGCCATGGCGCCGGGGCAGAAGGGCCAGCCGGTTCCGGCCGCCGCGGAATAGGCCGAGCCATCCTCTCCTCCGGGCAGGTGCAGGCTTTCGGGCGGATTCGCGCATTCAAGTCAGCTCGACCATCGGTCGACCCGTCGCCAGCAGTTGCGGGCGGCCTTGCCGGTCGATGATTTTCTGCCCCGGATCAATGCCCAGCGACCACAGGACCGTGGCGACCAGATCGGGCGGCGTGACGCCGCTATCGGCCACGAAACCGGCGATCTCGTCCGATCGGCCGTAGACCTGCCCGCCGCGAATGCCGCCGCCGGCCAAGAGCACGCTGTAAGCGTGAGGCCAATGGTCGCGGCCGCTGGCGTTGGTCGCCGCGTTCATCACCACGCGGCCGATCCTGGGCGTGCGGCCGAACTCTCCCATCACCACGACCAGCGTGCTGTCGAGCATGCCGCGCGCGTCCAAGTCGGACAGCAGCGCCGAGAGGGCCCGATCGAACGGCGGCAGCAGCGTCTTTTTGAGAGTGGCGAAGTTGTCTTTGTGCGTGTCCCAAAAGGGGCTCTTCACGTCGCGCCCGTCGTCGTGCCAATTGACAGTGACCAACGTGGCGCCAGCCTCGACCAGCCGCCGCGAGAGCAACATCCCCTGGCCGAACGGTTCCCGCCCATATTGATCGCGCAGTCCGGCGGGCTCGCTTTCCAGGTCGAACGCTTGCCTCGCCCTGGGCGAAGCGACGATCGAAAACGCCTGTCGATAGAGCGCGTCGAGCTGATCGAGTTGCTCGCAATCGGCCAGGCGACCGAGCTGGCCGTTGAACTCGGCCAGTAATGATCGCCGCGCGGAAAGCCGATCGACCGAGATTCCTCCTGGCAGCTCGATGCCCGAAACGGCGAACTGCGTTCCTGTTTTGTCGGCCTTGATCAGCCAAGGGTCGAAGTTCTTGCCGAGGAAGCCCGCCACTTCTCCAGCGTACTCGGCCGGCAGATCGAGAAAGCGATTCCAGCGCGGCAGCGTCACCGCCGGCGGAAAATCAGCCCGCGGGCCGCGCGCTCGGGCCACCATGGCGCCAAGCGAAGGATAATCATCCGGGGCCGGCTGAGCGTCCAAGTCGGGCCGGGCATGCTCGCGCCCGGTGAACATGTAGTACAGTCCATAGCCATGCCGCGGATGGAGATGATGCATCGAGCGGACGATGGCGAACTTATCGGTCTGCCGCGCGAGCAGCGGCAGGTGCTCGCAGATCCGCACGCCGGGCGTAGCGGTGTCGATCGGCCGGAACTCGCCGCGAAAATCGCTGGCGGCCTCGGGCTTCATGTCGAACGTATCGAGCTGGCTCGGGCCGCCGAAGAGATAAACCAGGATGCAAGCCTCGGCCTTGCCCGGCGTGGCACGAGGAATTGACGCCTGCGCCGCAGCCTCTTGCGCGCTGGCCCGCTGGCGCAAGACATCGGGCAGCGCGACGCCGAGCGCTCCCAGGCCGCCGATCTGCAACGTGTCTCGGCGTGTGAAGCCATCGCAGAGCCGTCGATTTCGACCATTGATCGAGAGCATGCCAGTAAGTTAACCGGCTGCCGGAGTCGCGGCAAGTTTTTGGGACGTCGCTTCGTGACCCCAGGTTGGCGCCTGGCTAGAATCGGAGCATGTTGGCCGTATTTCATCGCCGGGTCTGGGCTCGAATTGCGCTAGCGGGATTCATTCTGCTGGCGGTAGCCACTACAGCGCAGGTGGCGTACCACGTCCATTGGGCGCACAAGCGGCGTGAGTTTCTGGCACGCGAGCAAGCGGCGTGGGAGGCGAAGGGGGCGACTCGCCGGTACATCATCAGCGAAGACGAATCCCGCACGGCGCTATTCCTCCGGTTGGTCGGCGAGCGCGGCTACGATTCGGTATTTATCGCGGTCGACGTTGCGACCAAGGAGGAACTCACCGACTCGGAGATCAGCCGAATGGTCGAGGCGGGGCGCTTATTCCCCGAAGCCAGCATCAGCGTCATTTACATAGACAATGAAGTTGACGGCGGAATTCGCGTGCTGATCACTGTCAATTCGCTCAGCGAAACGTCGGAGGTCACCGCGATCCTCCATGATCTGCTTTCGGGAAATTGGTGGTGAGCATCTTCGTGAGCCGAAGGGCGCGAGCCGGCTGCGCCCTGCCGTTCAGGGGAGCGAGAAGCAGCTTCTGACTTAAGCCTCAAAGGGGCAACTTTCTCGCGCCCCTTCGAGGCTTTTTTCATCTTTCATCCGGCGTTTCGAACTCTGCATTAGCTCGCATTCGCTGCGCCAACATCACCGTTGGTCTGCCGGCGATCGGGGCGATCAGTAGCGTCGCCGCTTCCTCCCCTGCGAGGCGCAGATCGCTCCGCAGTTGTTCTGGCAGAACGTCAACGCCGCGTTTTTTAATTTCGAGTCGGCCGATATTGCGCGCTCGCAGCGCCTGACGCAGCCGGCGCAGGTCGAGCGGGAACACTTCCTCGATCCGAAAGCAGGCGAGTGCTCGATCTTCGACCAGCGAATCCGAGGTCAGATACGCGATCCCCGGCGCTAGGGCCGCCAGCTTGTGTTCTGCGGCAAGCGCGCCCGTCAACCCAGCGGCCAGCACGGCGGCGTCCGGCTCGTAGAGATTGGTGGCCAGCGCCGGCGCCAGCGCTGGCTCTTGCTCGACGCCGACGATCGTCCGTAGGGCGCGGCCCTGAGCGTCGACCATCGTCGCGCGTCGTTTCCCTGCCTCTCCGGCGAGGGCGCCGAACCAGCAGACAAGCTGCCGGCATTCTCCTTCGCGGCTGAGCCATTCCAATTCGGCTGCGCCATGCCAAGCCTCCGGCAGCGTGGCGGCGGGGGCCAGTTTCACCGCGCCGTCGGGAACGGCTTTTCGCATCCGATCAATGCACTCCGGGCCTGGCTCGTGGAGCTCGACGCGCGTCGTGCGGCGACCGGCGGGTCGGCGATCGGGATCGATATGCCAAGCGGCGAATTTGCGGATGTCGAGCGACTCGACGTCGGCCGCGATGGCTTGCAACGTTGGCTCGACGTCCACCAGGTCGCGCTCCATAAACAAAACCCGCAGGTTCGCTTCGGCCAGTAGCGCCAGAATCGGATCGCGATCGACCCCCATCGTCGCTCCACGCCGCGCCAGGGCCAACAGGTCGCCGCCGATACCGCAACAGAGATCGGCGACAGGGACGCAGCCCGGAAAACGCGCGGCCTTGTACTTAGCCAATCCCTCGTCGGTCGCCTGCTCCAGCGATTTGGAGGTGAAGAACATTCGACTGGCCCCCGCAAATTTGCGGATCCCCCGCGCGCGAAGCCCAGCTTGCTCGACGACCAGGTGGGCCTGCGCGGGAGTGAGATCACGGCGCAGCGCGGCGACGAGTTTTAGCGTCGACTCTTCGCCCGAATCCGCGGCGGCGCGCTTGAGCCAAAAGCCGGCCTCGTAGCTTGTCAGCCAGCGGTAGTCGTCGAGTTCTTCGATCGTGGTCACTTGTTGTTTTTATTCGCGCAATTTGTGGCAGAGGAAAGCACTGCTGGGCGAGCCAACAGTGGCACACAAAAGGCGCGGGCGATGGATTGCTGGACCGCCACGGCATCCCACATTCCCTTCCTTGCGTCGCTCCAAGTGGTATTGTAATCTGGCCTCGATTTCCCGCGGAAGCACCCGTCGGATGAGAACCTATCCGAAAGCCTGCGGTTGCAAGCAACACCAGCGGCTTTCGGAAGCGCGAGACACGGTGCTCGGATCGGCACTAAGAACCTTGGAGCAGCGCCCACAATGGCCACAGAGAAGAAGGTCCGCGTCGCAATCATCGGTCTGGGATTCGGCGCCGAGTTTATCCCAATTTATCAGAATCATCCGCACGCCGAGATGGTCGCCATTTGTCAGCGGACGCAGAAGAAGGTCGACGAAATCGGCGACCACTTCGGCATCAAGGCGCGCTACACGAAATACGAAGACGTCCTCAAGGATCCGAACGTCGACGCGGTCCATATCAACACGCCCATTCCGGATCACGCCCCGCAAAGCCTGGCCGGGCTGAAGGCGGGCAAGCACGTCGCCTGCACCGTGCCGATGGGAACGACGGTCGAAGAGTGTCTGGCGATCGTCGACGCGCAGAAGAAGAGCGGCAAGCATTACATGATGATGGAAACCGTGGTTTACAGCCGCGAGTTTCTGTTCGTCAAGCAACTTTACGAAAGCGGCCAGCTTGGGCGAATTCAATTCCTCCGCGGCGCCCATCAACAAGAAATGGCCGGCTGGCCTGGCTACTGGGAAGGCCTGCCGCCGATGCACTACGCCACGCATTGCGTCAGCCCTTGCCTTCACCTGCCCAACAAGCGGGCTGCGAGCGTCGTCTGCCACGGATCGGGCCAGATCAGCCCGGCGCTCACGGCCAAATACGGTTCGCCATTCGCCGTCGAAACCGCCACGATCAAAATGGCCGATAGCAACCTGTGCGCTGAGGTGACGCGCAGCCTGTTCGAAACGGCGCGGCAGTATATCGAAAGCTTCGACGTCTATGGCGACAAGACAACCTTCGAGTGGACGCGGATCGAGCACGAGCCGTGCGTGCTGCACCATGGCGAAAAGCCGGAGCGGGTGACCGTGCCCGACTTCGCGCACTTGTTGCCCGAGGGGATTCGGCGCTACACGACCAAGGGAGTGTATGACGCCGACGAGACGCAGCATCTGTCGTTCATCCAAGGAAGCGGCCACGGCGGTTCGCATCCGCACCTGGCGCATGAATTTATCAGCGCGATCGTCGAGAATCGCGCGCCGCGGCCAGACTCGGGCACAAGCGCCAACTGGACGATGACCGGCATCTGCGCGCATCAGTCGGCCATGAAAGGTGGCGAGCGCGTGGCGATCCCGGCGACGTAAACGACGGAAGATCTCCCTGCCAAGCGAGCGGCTCCGCGAGAGGATCGCTCTTCCCTACGCCGGAAGACGAATCGCTTCGCCGCGCTTTGGGCCGCCGTTCGCGCCTGGCGCCCCGGTCGAGTAAGCGGTTGCGGGTGGGCGCTGGTCGGTTTGGGCTGTTTACCCCAGTTCTGCTTCCGACCTTCTCCTCTCGATCGCCGGTTAGCTGTCGTTTCTGGCGCCTGCCGTGACGGAATTGTAACGGCGCCACCGAGGGCGCGCCGGCCGTAGTATGAGGAGTAGAACCAAGTCGGTCGGCATGGCGTCGGCCGCGCGCAGTCGATCCGCCGCGAGACGGGTCGTCCGGCGCACGGGGCAGATCTCGCGGAACGAAGGAGGAGAGTTACCATGTTGCGAGGGATTTTTCATGGTTTGAAGTTGGCGGCGCCATTTTTGGCGTTGTTGCCCGCTTCGCAGTTGTTTGCCGCCCCCGCCACGACAGCGGCCCGCGCCAAGCAGAACACCGCCGTTGTGGCCCCGGTTCCTAATCAGGCGAACAACGCCGGCGCTGCCGCCGCCACGCCTGCGAACCCAACCTCGACCAAGGCCACGACCAACCAGCAGACCGGTCGCAGGTACTATCGCCATCACCGCCGCGGTCGACGTCTCTACGTCGGCAATCAGCAGAACACGCCAAACGGCAAGGTGGCGACAGGCAACCAATTCAACCACTCGAAACATAGTGGGAACACCGCCAACAAGGCGGTCAAACATCAAAACTCGAGTGCCCAGAAGGGGACGAAGAGCGTCCACAAGACTTCGCACAAACAGGCGCACACGAGCCATCACGCCGCAAAGTCGAGCGGCCATCAACACTCGCATTCCGGCCACGGCGGGCATCGGCATGCGTAGGAAGAAGGCTGTAGGCTCTAGGCTGTAGACTTGAGGAAGAAAAGGCGTAAGTGGGCTCGGACTTCAAGTCCTCAAGCCTCACGCCTAAAACAGCACGCGTCGACCGTCCGAATCTGCTCGCTGGCGGAGAGCAGATTTGGAAACGGGGCGCGTGCAGTTGTTTTCTCCCGCGCGTATAATGCGGCCCGGCGTCCCTTCATCAGCCGCTGGCCCTTCGAGCGCGGAGATTTCTCGCTGTGCAACGCATCGTTCGAGAACAGGCGCGCAAGTTCGCCTTCAATGCCCAGGACGCGCCGCTGTTGCATGTGGCGTCGGGTGAGACGTTCGAGATGGAAACGTACGACGCAAGCGTCGGCTATTTTCGCACGCCGGCGGATAAAGCCCTGCCTTCGCTCCGTCCTGGATTCGACCGCTCGCCGCCACAGGTGAACCCCATCGCCGGACCGGTGTCGGTCGAAGGGGCCGAGCGCGGCGACACGTTGGTCGTGACGATCGAAGAAATCGTGTGCGACGATTACTCCTGGATCGCCGTCGGCCCGCGGCGCGGACCACTGGGCGAATCGACGCGCTGGCCGGAGCTTTCCACCGAATACACCACGCTGATCTTCGAGCACACACCCGGCCCCAGCGGGACGCAGCGTGACGGCACGCTCGAATTCAACGAGCGGATTCGCTGGCCGCTGACGCCGTTCGTCGGCACGCTGGGCGTAGCGCCCGATCGCGAAGTGACAACCAGCGTTGACGGCCAGGGCGAATGGGGCGGCAATCTCGATATCCGCGACGTCGCCCCCGGCAATCGGATCTTTCTGCCGATCTATCATCCGGGCGCCCTCTTCTACTTGGGAGACGTTCACGCCAGCCAGGGTGACACCGAGTTCACCGGCACCGCCGCCGAGACGAAGGCCACGGTCCGCCTGCGGCTCGACGTGTTGAAGGGGAAGCGCACGACGTGGATGCGGATCGAAAAGCCCGAATCGATCATCGCGGTCCACGCCTTTCGCCCGTTGGAAGTGGCGGTCGAAACGGCCACGATTCAACTGATGGACTGGCTGATCACCGACTACGGCTTCACGCCGACCGACGCCTATTGCTTCGTCAGCACCTGCCCTGATTTCCGCATTAACGTCTACCAGATGTGCAAGCTCGGCAAGCTGAACTACGTAGCCGGCGCCGAAATACCGAAACGATATCTGAACGCGCGAAGCTAGTGAGCCGAACGGCGCTAGCCGCGAGTTCTTCGTGTTTCGGCGTAACTTCACAATCATCGGCGGTTAGCGCCTTGCCGCTCACTAATGGAATCGGCCTTCGCGCTTGCCCCGCCGCCGGCCAGGCGGAATAATGCGGCGGTCGCGAAGTAGCGAATTCGCTTTGCCGGGCGACGCTTTCCAATATCACTCGCAGCGCTTCTCCATTTCATCATTCAACTTCCAACCAAAGGAAATCTCTGATGCCAGAATTAACCGTCGAAGGGGTGGGGACATTCAACGTCCCGGCCGGAAAACGTCTCGTGCTTGCCCTGACCGACGATTGCGGCGTTGACCAACTCCACGCTTGCGGCGGCAAGGCCCGCTGCACTACTTGCCGCGTGGAGTTCATCTCGGGCGAGCCCGACAAGATGAGCGTGGCCGAAAAAACTGTGCTAGCCGCCCGCGGCCTAAGCGGCGTGCGGCTGAGTTGCCAGATGACGTGCGACGCCGACATGGCGGTCCGGGCCATCAGTCGTTTCGAGGGGAGCGGCCGCAAAGATTCCGGCGGCCGTCCGGCCGATTACATCGAGCCCGAACCGGTCGAATGGACCACCAAGTAATGGGTTTTCAGCGAGTTCGACGCAACCACGAGTCCGTCTTCGATGACCGCAACTGACCAGCCGCCGATCGTGACGCGGATCCACCCCGGCGAGCAAGGGGACACGTTCGAGATCACGATCAATCGGCCCGACGTTCACAATTGCGTCGACGGCGCCGCGGCTGGGCTGTTGCTCGAGGCGTGGCGTCGCTTCCAGCGCGACGAACGCTTGCTCGTCGCCGTGCTGCATGGCGCGGGAGAGCGCGCCTTCTGCTCCGGCGCCGACCTCACGGCGCTGGATCAACTCGCTTCGCTCGGCGATCACATCGGCACCAGCGCCGAGCTGCGCGATCGCGGCGCGGGGCCGATGGGGGGCAGCCGGCTAGTGCAGGTCAAGCCGGTGATCACCATGTCGCAAGGATACACGTACGCCGGCGGCCTCGAACTTTTTTGCCACGGGCATATTCGCATTGCTGAGCCGCAGGCGTCGTTCTCGGTCGCCTGCCGTCGCTGGGGAGTGCCGCTGGTCGATGGCGGCACCGTCTATCTACCGAGGCTGCTAGGCTGGGGCGCGGCCCTGCCCTTGATCATCACCGGCGAACGGATCACGGCAGAACGCGCTTTGCAGATCGGCCTAGTCTGGGAAATCGCGCCGCAAGGAATGGGGCTCGCGCGGGCCTTCGATATCGCTCGCCAGATTTGCCAGCAACCGCGCGACGCCATGCTGGCCGATCTCAATTCGGCGATCCGCGGTTTTCATTTACCGCTGGAAGATGCGCTGGAAGTGGAAGCGGGTAATCTCTTCCCGGTAATGAAGAGCGAAAGCACCCAAAAAGGCCTGGCCCGCTTCGCCCGCGGCGAGCGATTTTGGTTCAAGTAGTCGCGCATCGCGCCGCGATTAACACGCAGAAACTCGGGCCTTTTGTCGCACTCTCGCTCCTCGGTTGCCCGTCGGGTAAACTAACGACCGGCCCCAGAACCTGGACCGTTTCTTAATCTCGATCGAGCCCCATTCGCCCAGATCGGATCTGAGTTGGAGTAGGCGTTGATTGAACGCCCAGCGTATGCCGCGCTTTGCATTGATTTTGCTGGTGCCTGCGCTCTTTTTGCTTTCACGCTGCGCGCAGGCTGCTGACCAGACCGAATCCTTCTTCGAATTGAAGATCCGTCCGCTGTTGATTGCCCATTGTGTGAAATGTCATGGGGCCGATAAGCAATCTGGTGGTTTGCGCGTCGATTCGCGCGCGGCGCTGTTGGCCGGTGGCGATAGCGGCGCGGCGATCGTTCCCGCCGATCCAACGGGCAGCCTGCTGTTAAAGGCGGTGCGTCGCGAAGGGGAGACGCAGATGCCCCCCGACGAAACGTTATCCGGCGAGCAAGTCGCTGACCTGACCACTTGGATCCGCGGCGGCGCCGTTTGGCCGGCAATCACTACGGCCGACGCCTTTGCCGCCGGGCGACACTGGGCCTTTCAACCCCGCGCCAAAATCGCGCACCCCGACGACTCACCAGACTGGCCCTCGGGCTGGGCAGAAGATCCTATCGATCGCTTCGTCATCGCGCGCCTCGCGGTGCGCGGATTGAAACCCAACGCGCCAGCCGAAAAACGGGCGCTGCTGCGACGCGCGTATTTCGACCTGATCGGACTGCCCCCCACGTCGCAAGAACTGAGCGCCTTTTTGGCCGATGAATCGCCCGAGGCGTTTGCCCGCGTGGTCGATCGCCTGCTCGCTTCGCCGCGCTACGGCGAACGCTGGGGACGGCACTGGATGGATGTCGTCCGCTACTCCGACACCGCCGGCGACAACGCCGATTACCCTGTGCCCGAGCTCCGTCTCTATCGCGATTACATCATTCAATCATTCAACGACGACAAGCCGTTCGATCAATTCATTCGCGAACAGGTGGCGGGTGACTTGCTGGCCGCCACGGGTCCGAAGGACCGCTACGCCGAGCAAGTGATTGGGACTGGTTTTGTCGCCGTCTCGCGCCGTTATGCGACCATGCCCGAGGAACTTTGGCATCTGACGCTGGAAGACACGATCGACGTCGTAGGGCAGGCGTTCTTGGGGCTTTCGCTGCGCTGCGCCCGTTGCCACGACCATAAGTTCGATCCGGTCACCACGGCCGATTACTACGCCCTGTACGGCATCTTTGCCAGCACCCGGTATCCCTACGCGGGCTCGGAAGAATATCAATCGAAGAATCTGAACCGGACCGGCTTCGTTCCACTTATCCCGCCGGACCAGACGGCGCCGCGCGCGGCGGCGCATGCGCAAAATGTCGAGCGGTTGCGGGCCGCTGTCGACGAGGCCGAAAAGCATGATCCTTTTGCCCCGCAGATCGCCGAATTGCAACAGCGCGTCGACGCGCTGCAAGCGGTGACCGGCGCCGAGACAATCGACGAAAGCGTCGACGCTGAAGGGGCGAGGCTGCAAGCAGAGACGGAGCGGCTTTCAGGCGAGCTAAAGAAACTACGCAAGCGGCAGAGCGATTATCTCGGCGCCGCGCGGAACGCGCTTCGCGACGCCCAACGGAGCGGACTGCCGCCCGACGTTCCCGGCGCTTACGCCGTGAGCGAAGGGAATCCGCATGACGTTGCGATTCAACTGCGGGGCGAACCGAGCGCTGCAGGCGCCGTCGTCCCGCGCGCGGCGCCCCAATTTCTGCCTGGGAGCGACCTGAAAATTCCCGCCGGCGCAAGCGGACGACTGCAACTAGCCGAGTGGCTCACGCGCGCTGAGAATCCGCTCGTGGCCCGAGTGGCGGTGAACCGCGTTTGGCAGCATCATTTCGGTCGCGGCATCGTGGCCACGCCCTCCGACTTCGGCCTGCGCGGCGAACGGCCGACGCATCCCGAGTTGCTCGATTGGCTGACTGAGCAATTCGTGGCCGACGGCTGGAGCCTCAAGCGACTTCACCGGCGGATCATGCTCTCGAAGACGTATCAATTGTCGAGCTCCGCCGCGGGAGACGAATTTGCGCAGGCCAGAGCGATCGAT
>DASXPZ010000478.1:0-12113 GCA_036493275.1 Pirellulales bacterium | reverse complement strand
ACGACGGCGCTTCGCTGGTCGCCGGCGGCCACGCGGCACTCGGAGCAGCCCCAGCGGCCAGCGTGTCGTCGCTCGGCGGGGGCGGCAAGGGCTGCGGTGTTGAGCTCGTCAGGCGCGCCGTCAGTGGCAACGCGCTGGCCTCGGTGGGGTTCAGAGTTTCAATTGCATGTTCCGGCGCAGACGTCTCTGGCGATTGCCCGGCAATTTGAAGTGGGCGCTCCGAACGCGAACGGAACGACTGCATCACTTCCGGCCAGAGCGATGGATTCGTGCGCTCCAAGTCCTGCAACAATTGAGCTTGCGCTGCCGGATCAACGGCGCCCACCGCTTGCAGCTCGGCCACCATGTCGTGCAAGGCGCGCGGGTCCGGAGCAGGCTTCGCCGTGGCCAGGCGGCTCGCCATTGCGCTGCCGGCGTTCGCGTCATTTGAATCGGCGCGCGCAGCAGCGCCATTTGGCGGCAAGGCGTCGCCGGGCGGATGGAGCACGATCGGCTCATTGGGAGCGAGCCAAGGGCGATTCCTCGGCGCAAAGCAGCCCCCCGCCAAAAGCGCGGCGCAGCAAGCGATCCAGCGCAGCGATAATCGAGGGTTGCGACAATGAGCCATGCGAGAATCGACGATTCAACGAACGTTGGGCGAACGCGAGATAGGAACGACGGCCGCAGGCGCCGAGTGGGGCACTGCGGCGACGCCAATCGGCGGAAACAATACGTCAATCCTGCCAGCGCCGCAAGCCAGGCGCAAGCGGCCCACGGCTAGCATTCAGCTTAGAGCCGCGTAAAGAGGGCCAACCGCCGACAGTTGGGAATTCCTAGGCGATGGTCGATAACCAAAAGAGAAGGGCTAAATCGGCGGGCGCTGACAGCAACGCTAGCGATTCCGCTCAGGACGCCACAAACGCCAGGCAATAAAAAATCCAACCGGTCACGGCCGTAAAGCCCATGTCGATCGCCGCCAGCCGCGCCCAGCGTTTATGCGCTGCGCTGTAAGCGCACGGGCCGGGAGGTTTCGGAATCTTTCGGACCGCCTGCACGATGACAAAAATCCACAACAACGTCGTGGTGACCGCGAAGCACAGATGAATGTAGAGCGACGTGAAGACCCAGCCTGGAACTTCTTGCTGCCGCAGCAGGCCCTGATAAAAGCTCTTAAGCACCGGACCGGGCTGCTCGATCGGAGCAAAGTAGGGCGATGCCACTGCCCGCGAGCGCCAACCGTTGACGCGCATATCGATCTCGAACAGCGATACGGTGATCAGCAGCACCACGCCCAACAGAATCTGAATCCGCTTGTGCAGCGCGTATCGTTTGCGATTGCGAACCAGCCATACGCTGAAGGATAACGCCAGCAGCACGCCGAACATCGCCAGAAAGACGACGTCGAGCATCAGCGACGCGCGGGTACCGAGAAATCCATCAATGCCAGGCATGGTGGTTCGAATCTCTTGGGCAGAGCGCCGCGCGCGTGACGGATAGGAAGCGAAAAGAAGATAGGGAGCTGAGCGGTCGTGGCTACTTGTCGTTCGAGATCAACACATCCGACGCCTTGACGAGGGCCGTGACTTTGTCTCCAACCGCCAGCCCCATCCGTTCGGCTGACTCGCGGGTGATCGACGACACAACGTCCAGTCCGCCGGCCGTGATGACGATCTCGGCCGTCACCACCCCCAACTTGACTGATTTGACGACGCCAGGGAATTGATTTCTCGCGCTAAGCATAGGACAAACTCCGGCTGTTCATGGAACGCCACGCGGGACGAAACAAGATGTAGTGGCTGCTTTTCCGGCCCATCGCCCCCCGCGCAGGATTGCTATCTTCCAGCAGACCCGCCACCGGTACAAGGTCGATTGAGAGGCAATCGATGACGTTTTGCGGACGTTTACGAGGCGTTCTGACAGATTTTGAAACAACTTCTATCCGGCGAGGGTAGTTCCGAGGGGCAGACGTAGTAAGTTGCGATTGTGTGGAGCGACGAGAGCCCGCTCCGGCAGACGGACTCGCGAACGAATCAGGCTCACTGGGCTAAAAAGCTTGTGCTCTACAAAGCCCAAGCGCCAAAGGATAATGTCTGATGCGCAGTTTGATGGGGTTCGCACTGGCCTGCCTGCTCATTGCGGCGGCGGCCGTGGCCGTGGCTGTTGAAGCAAAAACAGATAAAAAAGAATCGACGACGGAAGCCGCCTCGAAGTCGATCGGCCAGAAGGCGCCCAATTTTTCGCTGCGCGATCAATACGGCAAGCCGCATGCGCTGGCTGACTACGCGGCCGACAAAATCATTGTCGTGGCGTTTCTCGGAAACGAATGCCCGCTGGCCCGTTTGTACGCCACGCGTCTGAATGACCTGGCCGCTGAGTATAGCCCGAAGGGGGTCAAGTTTCTGGGCGTGAACTCGAACCGCCAAGACGCGCTGACCGAGATCGGCGCCTTTGCGCGACAGCTAAGCATTTCGTTTCCGCTGCTCAAAGACGCCGGTAATGTCGTCGCGGACGCGCTCGGCGCCGAGCGGACGCCGCAAGTTTTTGTTTTGGACGCGCAGCGCGTTGTTCGCTACCAGGGGCGCGTCGACGATCAGTACGGCGTCGGCTTTCAGCGACCGGCGGTGACCGAGCGCGATCTCGCGCTGGCGCTCGACGCGTTGCTCTCAGGCAAGCCGGTCGCCAAGGCCGTCACCGATGCGCCGGGCTGCTTGATCGGCCGCGTGGCGAAAAAAGAATCTCGCGGCGACGTGACGTATCATAAGCAGATCTCGCGAATTCTCAACGAGCGCTGCGTCGCTTGCCATCGGCCGGGCGAGATCGGCCCGTTCCCGCTGACCAACTATGAAGAAGCGTCCGGTTGGGCGCCCACGGTGCGCGAAGTGGTGGACGAGGGGCGGATGCCGCCGTGGTTCGCCAAAGAGCCGCACGGCGTCTTCTCGAACGACGCGCGACTGAGCGACGAAGAAAAGCGTCTGATCTCGGCCTGGGTCGACGACGGTTGCCCCGAGGGAGATAAGAAAGACGCCCCGAACCCTCCGAGTTTTGCCGAAGGCTGGCAGATTCCTACGCCCGACTTGATTGTGCCGATCGACGACGTTCCGGCCAAGGTCGCCGCGCAAGGGGTTCTGCCGTATCGTTATTTCATTGTCGATCCCTACTTCAAAGAAGAGAAGTGGATCAGAGCGATCGAAGCGCGGCCGGGTAACCGCGCCGTGGTGCATCACATCATTGTTGGCTTCATTCGCCCCGGCGAGCAGCCCCGGCTGGGTCTCGGCGGCGGATCGCTCGTCGGCTACGCTCCCGGCATGCCGCCGCAGAAATATCCCGAAGGCTCGGCGCTGTTTGTCCCGCGTGGCGCGAAAATCGTCTTCCAGGTCCACTACACGCCCAACGGAACGCCGCAAGAAGATCTGAGCTGCGTGGGGCTCGTCTTCGCCAAACCGAGCGAGGTCCGCGAAAAGGTGAGTGGCGACGAGGCTGCGAATACCCGTTTCCGCATTCCCGCCGGCGCCAACAACTTCGAGCTCCACGCGCGCCACGTCTTTCACGAAGACGTGCGGCTCCTTTCCATGACCCCTCATATGCACATGCGAGGGAAGTCGTTCCGCTACGAGGCTGTCTATCCAAACGGTCGCCGCGAGGTGCTGCTCGACGTCCCGCGCTACGATTTCAACTGGCAGCTTCGTTACGACCTGGCCGAGCCCAAGTTCTTGCCGCGCGGCTCCCACTTGCACTGCACGGCCCACTTCGACAATTCGGAAGAGAACCTGAATAACCCGAACCCAAGGCGCAACGTCGGCTTTGGCGAACAAACCTGGGACGAAATGATGATCGGCTACTTCACCACGCTGCCCGGCGAGCCGCCGAAATAGGCTTGAGGCTACAGGCTGTAGGCTTGAGGTAAGAAAAGACTGCTTGCCGGCGTTTTCCGATTCCTATTCTGTGCTGCCGACTTATCTTCTCCGCGCCCCCCTTCGGCCAAAGGCCGCTCTCGTCGAAATCGCCTGAGTTTTGCTAGAATCCCGTTAGCACGCCCCCGCTGGGGCGCACGCGGGGCATGGCAAGCGGGCGAATCGACGATCTGCATGACTTTGGAATCGAAACTCACCGTCGAAATCCTGCCGCAGCCGGATGATTTCACTTGCGGGCCTACCTGCCTGCATTCGGTCTATCGCTACCACGGCGACGACATCGGGCTCGACCAGGTGATCTCCGAGGTCTCGAGCCTGACCAGCGGCGGCACGCTCGACGTCTTCCTGGCCGTGCATGCACTGCGGCGCGGCTATGACGCGATGATCTATACATACAATCTGCAACTCTTCGATCCGACCTGGTTCGGCCCCGGCCAGACCGACGTCGCCGAGCGGTTGCGGCGGCAGATGGACTTCAAGCCATCGCCGATCCTGCGCGTGGCGACCAAGGCGTACCTCGAGTTTTTGGAACTGGGGGGACAACTCCGCTTCGAAGATTTGACCGGCGCGCTGATCCGCAAGTATCTCAACCGCTCGATCCCGGTGCTGACCGGATTGAGCGCCACGTATCTGCATCGCAGCCCGCGCGAATTTGGCCCGGCCTGCGACCCCGACGACGCCCGCGGCGATCCGGCAGGGCATTTTGTCGTCCTCTGCGGTTACGACCGGGAGACGCGCGACGTGTTGGTGGCCGATCCGTTGGAGCGTAATCCGGTCTCGGGCAGCAATCGTTATGTGGCGAGCATCGACCGCGTGATCTGCGCGATTCTGCTCGGCATTATCACCTATGACGCGAATCTATTGATCATCAAACCGCGCAAGCTGCGCAAATAAGAGACTCATGCCGGCCCTGATTGTTGTCGACAGCGTGAACGAGTGGCCCTTCGAGACTCCCGGCGTGGAAGTCGTCGACGCGCGCAGTTACTTGACCAAGCCGGAGTATGGCGAGGTCCGCGGCGTGAAGGTCTTCAACCTCTGCCGCTCGTATCGCTACCAAAGCCTGGGCTACTATGTCACGCTATTGGCCACCGCGCGCGGTCACAAGCCGCTGCCGAACATCATCACCGTGCAGGACATGAAGTCGCAGACCGTGGTGCGGTTTGTCTCGGAAGACCTGGACGACCTGATCCAGCACAGCCTGGCGCCGATCGAATCGGACAAGTTCACGCTCAGCATTTATTTCGGCCGCAATCTGGCCCGCCGCTATGACCGGTTGAGCCTGCACTTGTTCAACTTGTTTCAGGCGCCGCTGTTGCGAGCGCAGTTCACGAAGAACAGCAAGTGGCAGCTTCGGCAGATTGGCCCGGTGCCGATCGGCGACATTCCGGCGCAACATCGTCCGTTCGTGCTGGACGTGGCCAACGAGCATTTTGCCGGCCGGCGCGCGGCCATCCGCAAGCGCAACCCGGCGAAGTACGATCTGGCTCTGCTGGTCAATCCGGAAGAGCCGCTGCCCCCTTCGGACGAAAAGGCGATCGAGCGTTTCGTCCGCGCTGCCGAGGCCTGCGGCCTGCAGACGGACATCATCGGCCACGACGATTACGCCCGCCTGGCCGAATACGACGCGCTATTCATCCGCGAGACTACGGCCGTCAGCCATCAGACCTATCGCTTTGCTCGCCGCGCGGCAATCGAAGGGCTGGTCGTGGTCGACGATCCGGAATCGATCCTCAAGTGTTCGAACAAGGTCTACCTGGCGGAATTGCTCAATCGGCATAAGATTCCCATCCCGCGGACCGAAATCGTGAACCGGGAAAACGTCTACGAGATCGGGCAGCAGTTGGGCTTTCCCTGCGTGCTCAAGCAGCCCGACGCCGCGTTCTCGCAAGGCGTGGTCAAAGTCGAAAGCCACCAGATGCTGACCGAGTGCGCCGAGGAGTTCTTCGAGAAGTCCGACCTGTTGATCGCGCAGGAGTTTTTGCCGACGACGTTCGACTGGCGCGTAGGCATTTTCGATCGGCAGCCGCTGTATGCCTGCAAGTACCATATGGTCCCTTCGCACTGGCAGATCACCAAGAAGGACGATTCCGGCAAACGCCGTTACGGCCGCACGGAGACCGTGCCCGTGCAGCAGGCGCCGCGGCAGGTGATCAGCGCCGCGTTGCGGGCGGCCAACCTGATTGGCGACGGTCTCTACGGCGTTGACGTCAAGCAGAGCGGACGTCACAGCTACATCATCGAAGTCAACGACAACCCCAACATCGACGCCGGCGTGGAAGACGCCTTTCTCAAAGGGGAGCTCTACACCCGAATCATGGACGTCTTCCTCGAACGGATCGAACAGACCAAGGCGGGCAAGAGAATCCCGTGAGCAGTGCCACAAGATTGCGCCTGTTTCAGGCGTTTGGCGTTGAGCTGGAATACATGATCGTCGACGCCGACACGCTCGACGTTCGCCCGATTGCCGATGAGTTGCTACGCGACGCGGCCGGCACGGCCGAATACGTGGGCGAAGTCGAGACCGAAGACGTCTGCTGGTCGAATGAACTGGTCGCGCATGTCGTCGAGTTGAAGACCGCCGAGCCGGCCCCCGCGTTGCGCCAACTAGCCGGACAGTTCAGCGCCCACGTGGCGCGGATCAACCAGTTGCTCACTCCGCGCGGCGCGCGGCTCATGCCGGGCGGCATGCACCCGTGGATGGATCCGGCCCGCGAGACGACCCTGTGGGCCCACGATTACAACGAAGTCTACGAGGCCTTTGATCGGATCTTTGGGTGCAGCGGACATGGATGGTCGAACCTGCAAAGCGCGCATCTGAATCTTCCGTTTGGCGATGACGACGAGTTCGGCCGGCTGCACGCCGCCATCCGGCTCGTGCTGCCGATCTTGCCGGCGTTGGCCGCCGCCAGCCCGATCGTCGAAGGCGCCGCCACCGGCCTGCTCGACACCCGGCTCGACGTCTACCGGACGAACTGCGGCCGGATCGGTTCGATCTCGGGCCTGGTGGTGCCGGAGGCGGTCTTCTCGGGCGCCACGTATGAAAGCGAGATCTTCGCTCGCATTTACGCGGACATTGCTCCGCACGACCCCGAGGGGACGCTGCGTCACGAGTGGTTGAACGCCCGCGGCGCCATTGCCCGCTTCGAGCGGAGCGCGATCGAAGTGCGAGTTCTCGACACGCAAGAATGCCCTGCGGCCGACCTGGCCGTGATCGGTCTCGCGGCGGGCGCATTGCGGTCGCTCGTCGCGGAACGGACTATCTCGTACGCTGAGCAGCAAACCTGGTCGGCAGAGCGACTGGCGGCGATCTTGCAGCAGACGATTCGCGAAGGCGAACGGGCCACGATCGACGACGCGTCCTATTTGCGAGCGTTCGGCGTCGTGGAAGCCCGCTGCGCGGCGGGCGAACTCTGGCGGCGCCAGCGGCAATCGCTCGACGAGGCGCTCGACCTGTCGGACCAGTCTCGCGCGGCGCTCGACGTGATCCTCGATCAGGGCCCGCTGGCCCGCCGGGTTCTGCGCGCGCTGGGCGCGGACTCAGGATCGGCCGCTCCGGCGCAAGCGCGATTCGATTGCGAACCGCTCCGCGCAGTTTACGCCCGCCTTGCCGATTGCCTGGCCCGCGGCGCCGTATTCGTTCCGTAGTAGACTGGCCGGATAGAACCACTGTTTTTGTCTTCGTCTGCGTTCCTCTGCGGCCTCCGCCGGTAAACTCTTTTGTCTTGTTTAAAGAAGAAAGAAGAGTTGGAACCGCAGAGGCGCAGAGGGTCGCGGATGAAAAGACGGAACGATCTTTTCGCGAAGCGTGTCTCACTGAACGCATGTCAAACCAACCTAGACGCCGCTGGCTGAGATTTTCGCTGCGAACCATGCTCGTCGTGGTCGCGCTGTTTGCGCTGTGGCTCGGCTATTACACTCATTGGATTCGGCAGCGGCGAGAGGGGCTTATCTGGCTCGAGAAACATGATTTTCCTGAGTGGCGTTCCATCGAATTGATTCGCACGCCACGCCCCGACCTTCCGTGGCCGCTCAGGCTTCTCGGCGAACGGCCGGCGAGCTCTCGCCTCGTCCAGGCGCTAGAGGAAGATCGGCGAGATCTACCGGCCTATCTGGCCCGGCGCGACGAGATTCGGCGCCTGTTTCCAGAATGCGTGATTCAGAATGTGGAAGGAGACACCGAACCTTGGTGATCCTGATTCATGGTCTGCCCGTGGCGCCGATTCTGCTGGCGACCGTTTCAGTTTCAGATAGAATGATGCGCGGCTGGCGGTCAAAGGTTCGGTGCGCTTGCGCCGGCGTCTTGCAATCTCTCTTCGTATTGGAGAATCGATCATGGTCACCGCAGTCTCCTCGCCCCCGGTCGACACCAGCAAAGTTTCCGGCCGGCGCAAGCTGAAGTTCACGTGTTGCGATGACGTGCTCGCGGATTGCGAGCGGCTGCTGGCGGGCTATCGCCGGCTCGGCAATTGGTCGCTCGGCAAAATGGCGGATCATTTGGCCGTGGCCTACAAGCTGGGGCTTGATCCCTCGACCATTCGCGTGCCGTGGATGATGCGGTTCGTGGCCCGCAATGTCTTCAAGAAGAAGGCCCTGCAAAAAATGAGCCCCGGCTTCAAGCTTCCCAAGGCGGCGGCGCAACTGGAGCCGAACGAGACGGAAGATCGCGCCGGCGTCGAAAAGCTTCGCCAGATCGTTGGCCGCTGGAAGCAGCAGCCCGAGCGGCTCGACCATCCATTCTTCGGCAAACTGACGCCGGCCGAGTGGGATCAACTCATGCTCCGCCACGCCGAGATGCATCTCAGCTTCTTGCTCCCGGAGGCCGCTTAAGTAGCTCACGTTCCGTATTGTTTCTAATGCTACCTTAAACAGGATGACCCCTCTTGCGGACTAACGAGATATGCAAACTTAATGTAAATTACCCGCTTTGAGGCACAGGTACAATACTCATAAGTCTGGAGTCGTTGATGGCAATCGCAGTATCTCTCATAAATATGAAGGGCGGTGTTGGCAAGACTACGCTTGCCACTCAAATCGCCTGGCATGCCGTACTCTATCGCAACATGAAGGTGCTTATTGTCGATCTCGACCCTCAGGCGAACGCAAGTCAGTCCGTAATGTCACCCCAAAAATATGTCGAATACCTCGATGGGGGTGGGCTGACTGTTCATGACCTTTTTGAGCAGTTCACGCCGACAGGAGCTGCATCTGGGAGTCCCAAGAAACTGAAACCAGAGGACGTGATCTATCATCGCGTGAAGTACGATGATGGCAGTTTGCTTGATATTGTTCCATCGAGATTGGAACTTGGTTGGACTTTGCGAAATCCTACAGGAAAAGAGACTCTCCTCCCGCGTTTTATCGCAAAGGTCCAGGAGAATTACGACTTGATAGTCATAGATTGCTCCCCAACCGATTCAATTCTGACCGACGCAGCTTATCACAGCAGTCGATATGTTCTTGTCCCTATTCGTGCCGAATTTCTGGCTTCGATAGGTTTTCCGCTTCTTAACCGAAGCATTAATGCATTCAAAGTGCGTCATGAGGATAAGGTCATTGACATATGTGGTTTAGTATTTAACGACTACTCAAGAGGAAGTCGAAAGAAAGAAAATCGTCTTGCGCTGAAGGATGTTCAAGAAAAGGCAAAACAATACAAGTGGCACGTATTCACAAACGACATTCCGCACTCAGACTCTTACTACAGCGCTGCACGAACTGGCATGCCAATTGGTGCAACAAAAGGTGCGCATAGTCAAGTGAAGAACGAATTCAACGCGTTTGCGGAAGAGTTCTTTGATCGGATCAGTTTATGAAACAGGCTTCTGAGCAAACGTTTCTTCGAGAACTGCTAGGCCTGCTTATTGCAGAGTTTGGTTCAGACAAGGTTCGTCGTGAGCTTTTAGCGATCGCACCTGAGAGTCTCGGGGTCAAATCAATCCGCACAAGCAGGAGCCATAAAGAAAAGAGAGAAGGTCCGGCATCTCGCCCAACTGTCAGGTCAACGCTTGAGGGCCTAAAGGCAAATGACCCAAGCCGGCATCGTATTCTCAATGATTTTGTAGTGAGACTTCGCGAACGCACGGTTTTGCCTGAGTCTGAGGATTTAAGGCACTTCGCGCAGTTGGTAGGATTGAAGGGTCTAGTTGCCCGGTCGCGACGAGAAATGATACCTAAGCTGGTCTTGTTTCTGGCAACCCTTTCTCAAACGCAATTATCTGCGGCAATCGCACAAGCGTCGGGAATATCAGAATCTTCGAGGAAAAATGCATTTTCGTTGTTGACAGATAAGCTTTTGAGAGAGCCTTGACGGATCGGGCAAAAAATAAGAGTACAGGTTAACGCCCATGCGTTCAAAATGGAGTCTTCTAATAGTCGAAGGACTAACGATGCTGCGCTACCCCTGCACCACCGTGTTCACCAGCGTACCGATGCCGCTGATGGCGATCGCGATTTCGTCGCCCGGAAAAAGCGTGAACGAATCGTCGGGCACGATGCCGGTCCCGGTGAGCAGAAAGACCCCCTCGCGAAAGAAATTGTCGCGCTTCAGATAGCCGATCAAGTCCTCGAACGTGCGCGACATCTTGCCGACGCTTGTCTCACCGGTGAACACCGTTTGGGCCCCGCGCTTGACGCGTATCGCGATATCGATCTTCTCGCGCGGCGGCATCGCGTGCGCCAGCGTAATCCACGGCCCGAGCGCGCAGCAGGCGTCGTACGTTTTGGCCTGCGGCAGATAGAGCGGGTTTTCGCCCTCGATGTCGCGCGAGCTCATGTCGTTGCCGATCGTGTAGCCTACGAGCCGCATGTGCGAATTGAGAACCAGCACCAGTTCCGGTTCCGGCACGTTCCATAGGGCGTCTTTGCGAATTCGCACTTGTTGTCCTGATCCCACCACGCGGCTGGGGGTCGCCTTGAAGAACAACTCCGGCCGCGGCGCGGCGTACACCCGCTCATAATGCGAGGCGCCATGTTCCGATTCCTTCATTCGCGCCGCGCGGCTGCGCGTGTACGTGACGCCGGCGCCCCACACCTCTTGGGCGTCGACCAGCGACAGGGGCGCGATCTCATTGAGCGGCGTCGGACGGGCCGTGCGGTCGATTAATAACTCGACCGTCGCCCGCGCGTCGTCCGATTCGAGAATGTCGGTCAAGGTTTGAAACAATCCGCCCGTCAGGGTCAGCGGAACGGCCCCGTCATCCTGCACCAGGCCGATCGTCTCGTGCCCGTCCGGAAAACGCATCTTTCCAAGCTTCATCGTGCAACTCCTGGCGCTAGCGATCCGAAACGCCTGCCCGCGTGGTCCGGCGCGCGCCGGGCGGGATGATTTTCTACCGGATCGGGCGTTCCTTCAAGCGGCGAAAGGATTGCAATTCGGAAAGCACCCCCTGCATGTCGGCCGGCAAGGGCGCGGTGAACGTGATCGGCTCGCCCGTTTCGGGATGGGTCAGGCTCAGCCGCAGCGCGTGCAGCGCCTGCCGTTCGAGCAGCGGAGCGGTGTCGCTTGGATCATGGCGAATTTCGCCTCGCGTAATCATCGCGCGGGCGCCATAGAAGCGATCGCACAATACCGGGCAGCCGATGCTTTGCAAATGAACGCGAATCTGGTGCGTTCGCCCCGTCTTCGGCGCCACGCGCATCGTGGCGAACGAATCGAACCGATCGATCACTTCGTAGAAGCTGCGCGCTTCGCGGCTGTTGGGATCGTTGTGGCGAACCGCCATCTTTTCGCGCTGATACGGATGGAGCCCAATCGGCAAGTCAACCCAATCGCGGTCCCTGTCGGGCTGGCCAGTGACGATGGCGAAATACTCTTTTTCGATCGTGCGATTTTCGAACTGCGCCGCCAACTGGCGATGCGTGCGGTCATCCTTGGCGATCACGATCACGCCACTGGTGTCGCGATCGAGCCGGTGGACCACGCCCGGCCGCGAGGCGCCGCCGGCGGTGCTCAGTTGATTGAAATGAAATTGCAGGGCCGCCGTCAGCGTGCCGGACCAATGCCCCTTGGCCGGATGGACGACCATGCCCGGCGGCTTGTTGATCGCCGCCAGCCACTCGTCTTCGTAGAGGATGTCGAGTGCGATCTCTTCGGCCTGCGGCAAGGGGCGCGCCAGCTCGGTGAGCACGACCGAGATTCGCTCGCCCGCTCGCAACCGATGCGCCGCTTTGACCCGGCGGCCGTCGACGGTGACTTGCGCGGCGTTGATCAGGCGGCGTAGAGAA
>DASXPZ010000477.1:0-6668 GCA_036493275.1 Pirellulales bacterium | reverse complement strand
AAGCATCTGCTTTACGCCACCGCCGGAGTGGCGGTTCTGTTGACCGTGCTTAAGCTGCTGAACGTCAGTGGTGTCGGCGATGCGCTGGTGATCCTGTTCATGTTGGCTGTCTTCGCAGCGACGGCGTACTTTCAAGTCATCGAGAAGAAGCAGCAAAAAGAAGCCGACCGGCGGCGACAGGAAATGTATGCCGCGCGACGGGCCCAAGCCGGCTATCGTCGGCCGGTAGGCTCTCAGTACGAGAGTGAATCGCCCGAGCCAGGCGTTCGCGGTCTGACGCCTGAGGACTATGCGCGCATCGCGCCGGCGCCCACGCCGACTGCCGAGCGGCCGCCGTGGCGCGGCCGGCTGACGGTCGGGCAATGGCTGGCGGCCGGCGGATGTGCGCTGATCTTGATTTGGATCGTGTATGCAGTCGGCGGCCCGCAAAACGGCGCGATGTTGTTTGGGCTGATGGCGCTCGGCGGGCTGGTTGCGCATGCTTTGGGGTACGATCCGCCCGAGGTGGTGGCATTCGCCTGGTGGCTGTCGCTCGTGCTGTACATTGTGCTGGGGGTTGTCACCGCGATTTGGCATGGGATCGCGGGATAGAATGCTGGCATGGGGGCCAATTAATTTCGCGAACCGCGCGAGGCGCAACGTGTCCTCCCGACATTCCGATCCAGCATCCAGGATCCAGACAGCATGCAATCCGCTCCCCAGTTTTTGTCGTCGAGAGAATTGGAGGCGGGGCTGGCCGAAGTGCTCTCGTCGCCGCGGGAAATTGGGCGACTCGAGGTGATCGTCGTGCGGCCACGGTCGAACGAGCGTTGCTGTCTGACGAGCGCCCATCTCACGCCAGAGCAGGGGATCGAAGGAGATCGCTGGATCGCCGAGCAATCTGCGCCGGAAATCGGCGAGCCCGATTGGCGGAGTCAGGTTTCGCTGATGAACAGCCGGATCCTGCGGCAGATCGCCGGGCACGAGGACGCGGTCGCGCTGGCGGGCGACAATCTGATCGTCGACTTCGATCTCAGCGAAGAATTCCTCCCGGCGGGTAGCAAAGTGGCAATTGGCAGGGACGTAATTCTCGAAATCACGGCGACGCCCCACACGGGATGCAAAAAGTTCGAAGCGCGGTACGGAGCCGAGGCCCGTGCGTTCATCAACAATCCGCGCGGCACCGCGCTGCATCTTCGCGGGCGATATGGCCTGATCATCCGCGGCGGCGCGATCGCAGTGGGCGACACGGTATGCAAGCTCCGTCAGTAGCCGGGCTGGTGATTGTATTCTAGGCGCATGCTCGGGGGTCCCACTTCGTGGTGCAAAACTCCTCTGTTCTGCACCACGTCGGCCGAGGATTCTCCGTAAATCAAGGGTCATGGCGGCGTTCGTTGGTGCAGAACTGGTCGAGTTTACGCGCATTCTTGCAGTAACTTTGGTCGTTGTTGGTTGAAAACTTGTATTCCGATAGAACGAGCCGGAAAAAAGCGTTTGGCCGACTGTTCCAGAATCACCCTAGCAAAGGCGCTGGCACAAATTCAACAAGAATCTGGATTCTGGACGAAGCGGAGAGAAAGCGCCGAGTGGCCAAGAGTTGGCACCTAACTCAACGGCGATAAGGATGCCAAGGCGCAAAGGAGGCGCGAAGGTTGCGCGCCGATGAAAAGTCGCATGATGCCACAGTGACTGGAATCGGGGTTGGATGCAGGCGTGTTGTCGCCGGAACGCAAGTGATCCCCGCAACAGCTTGAACCGAGATCAGTGGTTCTTGCCATCAACTTCAATATCGCCCAGGTCGACCGTCTTGGCCGCTTCGGCCTCGAACAGCCGCCCGATCGCTAGGTTGCCCTGATAGGTCACTTCGATCGCATACGTCGCACCGGGAATGAGCGCCGGCAGCGTGAGGCGCCCCTGGTCGTCCGCATCAGTGCTCCCGGAGGTTTCAGAGCGCGGGTAGTTGACGCGATCGATGTTTTGGATGAAATCCATGTCGGCCGCGACCAAGCCGGCTCTCTGCTTTGGCCAGTCGTTTTTGTCGACGCCTGGGCGAGCAATCAAATGCACGCTGAATGGTGCATTCGGCACCGGCTTACCCTTCGAGTCTACTGCTCGTATGGTTGCCGTTCCGCAATGTTGCATCACGACGCGCGGTGAAGGATCATCGGCGCGAATCATCGCGGTGGCGCCTGAGCGTTGTTGAGCATCAAGAAAATGGACCTCATAGGTCTCGCCCGGCACTAGACCGCCGATCTCGAATTGGCCGGCAGTAATCTTTTCGGTGGTGCCCCACCACTGGAGCCAGTAGGGATGGATGTTCCGCCATGAGATGAGGATAGCTTGATCGACTGATTGGCCTGCTTCATCGACGAGAGTGCCGTGGACCTTCGCGCCGCGACTGAGCTCGATCGACACATCCAGCGGCGACTTATCAAGCGTTGGTTGAATCGCTTGGATCGCGTGCGCATACTGCCGAACGCCGCCGGGTCGATCCTTGTCGATCTCGTTCGAAGTCGTTTCGACAATCACGTATTCATTTCTCGGCCCGTGGACGAAGAGCGTCCCGCGGCCGGGCAGCACGACAATTTCAAATCGGCCGTCGTCGTTCGTCGTCTGAATCCCCTCCCAGCCGGAAATATGCTTCCTCAGTTTCGAAGCGGTTGACTCTCGCGGCACATACTGGACCGACGCTCCGGCGATCGGCGCGCCCGACTCCTTCTCTGTGACTTTTCCGCGGACCAAGACGCCTCGATCAAGCAGGAGATCGACGGTTTTCACTCGATCGGCATCATCCCACTTGATCTCATCACCGGCAGTAGCCAGATAGGGCGCACCGTCAGGTGGATAGGCGGTCACGCCGAAGCGGATTCCTGGCATCGGGACGATGTGATAATGTCCGTCGGCGCCCGCGATCCCGCCGACTGAATACATTGATCCATTTTTTTGTTGGCTAGCCCAAATCGTTAGCCGCGCCTGTGGCGCGGGCTCGTTCGTGTCGGCATAGCGCACTGTGCCTTCGAAGATTTTGGCGGCCGAGAGCGTGATAACGGCCTCCTCGTCATGCCTTACGTTCTTGAAAATCGGCCGATAAGTGGCGTCGTGCGGGCCGCGCTCCTCAGGCTCGCCGGAGTTGAGCGTGATGTCTTGCGGTGCGAATCGGTCGTCGCCAACGACCTTCAACGTCGCGGCCTGCGTGGACGCAAGACCGTAGATCGTTGAGCGCCCATCGGAATCGGTCACATATGCGGGCGGCCATGCGGTCGGATGGTGCGCAGTATCATCGAATTCGGCGTAATCGGGGTTTGGGCCGACGGGCGTTGACATTAAACCAGTGAATTGAAGTGTCACTCCGTTGGCCGGCCCACCGTCAAGATCGACCAAGCGAACCCGGATAGGCACTTCTGGTTCGCACACGAGCGTCACGTCTGAACCCAATGCGTCTAGGTTCAAATGCTTCCAGGCCAGCGCCACTTGATCGGCGCGCGCTACAACTAGCACCTGGCCTTCCAGTTGCGCCATTTCTTCCGACAACGGTATTTCAAACCGCCCTGCAGCATCACTTTCGGCCTCTGCGAGCAACGTCGAACCTGGTCCCAGGTCGCCACCGCGGCGCGGCCGTCGGTCAGAATAGATCGCCGCCACATGCGCGCCAGCAATTGGTTTGCCATCTTTTCCGGTAACTTGACCGATAACCTTGGCCGACCTTGCGGACGTAGCATTGGTGTCGAGCGCAAGCTTTTTGACGCCGCATGACTCCAGGAGATCGACGATCGCCATTACTCGTCCGTAGGAAATTCCTTTCTCGGCCGAGAGGGCAAACGTTTGATCGCCAGCAGGAGGATGTTCATGGAGTTGCTTCCGGATGTCCACTTCAGTCGTTTTTTCATCGTTGAGATAGACTTGCACCTCACCCGACGCGTCCCGTTTCAGCGCCAATGCCAACCAGCTTGGCGGAGCAGGAATTGGCCGCGGCACGTCAGCAAGCGATTGTTTTGTTTCGGCACGCGATGCGGGCTGGAGCGTCACTAGGGAGAGGCTCGCAGCGCCGATGATCGCGGCTGCAGTCGCGCCATAACGCCAAGGGCGCGGGCATTGGCGGAGGATCGGGAGGTGTTCGTTGAGCAAGAGGGCGATGCGGCGGCGGAGTTGGGAGGGGCTTTCCCAAAGGCCGACGGCCGAAGGAAGGGATACTGCGGAACGCGCGGGAAGATCGCGAGCCCAGGCGACGAGTTGTTCTGCATTTTCGTGGCGGTCGGTGAGGTCGGCGGCCGCGGCATCGGCGAGGATTTCTTGGTCGAGCCGGATTTGGCGGCGCAAGAGCCAGTAAAGCGGTTGCGGCCAGAGGAGGATTAATAGCGCGCGGCTGATGGCGAGCCAGCGGAGGTCGCCGTTTTGGAGGTGGGCAAGCTCGTGGGCGAGAATTGTCCGGAGCTCGTCGGAAGATAAACCTCCCCGGGCCCCTCCTTGGAAAGGAGGGGAATTATTTTCGAGTAGCCAATGCGCGGGGAGGATGATTTTGGGGTGGAGTACTCCGACGGCGACGGGGACTTGGATTTGGGGTGAGGTCAGGAGGGTAGGCAAAAATCCTCCCCTTGCCCCTCCTTGGAAAGGAAGGGGATTTATTTCGCGCGTTGCAAGCGACGCGACTAACACACGTATCAATTCGAGCGGGGCGGGTTGGGAGGCGCGGACGAGGCGACGGGCGGCGAGGAGGCCGAGGCAAAGCCACGCGAAAACGCAGGCGGTGCCTGTCGAGTAGAAGGAGAACAAGACGTCTGGCACCGTGACAGCAGTGAAGATGATACGACTTGATGTTTTAATGTCGGGAGGCGGGACGGGGTTCGCTTGCGGTATCGGAATGGGAGCTTCCGCGAATGAGGGAACAGGAGATGGCGAGCCGGGCGGCACGGCCATGCTGATGGTGGGCGAGGCCGCCTTGGTTCGGAGGTGGAAGATTGACCAGCCGGGGAGGGCGGCCAATGTCGCGAGTAGGGTCATCGCGATGATGGCCGATTTTGCGATGGCTAAGCGACGGACCGGCTGTTCGAGCATTCGCAGCGCGGCGAGGACGACGATCAACAAAATGCTCGTGAGCAGAAAAACGTCGGCCAGCCAAAGCGAGAATCGTTCGGCGAAGGCGTTCATTTTTTTCCTCCTTTGTTTGGCTTGCTCTTGCTCGGTCGCTTGCTGGTTTGGCGAGCGCCAGCGACCATGGCTTCGAGCTGGTCGAGCTCGGCGGCCGAAAGGCGCTTCGACTCGAGGGCGTGGACTAGATACTCGTCGACTGCGCCGTCAAAAACTTTTTCGAGGAAGGCGCCCGCGAGGCGGCGGAAGGTCGAGCCGCGCTCGACGCGCGGGAGATAGACGTAGGCTTTGCCGGCGCGACGGTGGCCGACTAGGCCCTTTTGTTCCATGACTTGCAGCAGACTCAGCACGGTGGTGTAGGCCAGCGGCTCGTCGGCGACGGCGTTCATGGCGTCGGCGAGCTCGCGGACCGTGGCCTCGCGGCGGTCCCAGAGGACTTTTAAAGCTTCGAGCTCGCGATCAGTGGGGGAGGCGTCCGGCACAGTGGGCTCCTTGAAAGTAAATCCGGCCGTATTACTGGTCGGGCAGTAGGTACGGATGTGATTCTACTGATTGGGCAGTAGTTGTCAAGAAGAAAGCTGTTGGCTATTGGCCGTTAGCTTTTAGCCAGAGGGCGTTGAGAAGTAGCGCGTCGCTAGCGACGTGGCTAACGGGTCAATGCGCGCTCCGCTGCGCCTCGTCGGCTCGGCTCCGTGTCGCGGCTAACCAGGGATGGTCGCCGGGCCATGGGACGCGAGCGATCATTGCTTGTTCATTTCGGAGCTGGTGCCGCCGGCGGCGGTTAGGTAGCAGTGGCGGACGTAGTCCATCACCATGCGATGGGCGCTGAAGCGGGCGGAGAGGGTTGCGATCGATTCGACCATGCGGGAGATCCATTCGCGCGGCAGGCCGTCGGCGTCGCGATCGTAGAAGGTCTGGATGACTTCGTCGCGGAGGACGGCGAAGAGGGAGCCGGCGTCGCGGCTGTCGGTGATTTCATCATCGACGTGCTGGGTGTTGCCGCCGATGGCGAAGCCGTTTTTGCCGTTGTAGGCCTCGGCCCACCAGCCGTCGAGGATCGAGCAGTTAAGGCCGCCGTTGAGGACGGCTTTCATGCCGCTGGTGCCGGAGGCTTCTTTCGGTCGCCGCGGGTTGTTGAGCCAGACGTCGACGCCCTGCACCAGATGACGGGCGACGTTGATGTCGTAGTCTTCGACAAAGAGGATGCGGCCTGCGAAGCGCGGATCGAAGCGGAGGTTGGCGATGCGCTTGATCATCTGCTTGCCAGGCTCATCGGCCGGATGGGCTTTGCCGGCGAAAATGAATTGGACAGGGCGATTGGGATTGTTGATGAGCGTGGCTAGCGCGTCCATCTCGCGGAGGAACAGATCCGCGCGTTTGTACGTGGCGAAGCGGCGAGCGAAACCAATGGTGAGCGCGCTGGGGTCGAGCGCATTGCGGGCGGCTTCGACGGCGGCTTCGTCTTCGTGACGGCGGAGGCACTGGCGGGCGACGTGGCGACGGATGAAATCGAGCAGCCGGCTCTTCAGCGCGTTGTGCGTTTCCCAGAGCTCGCCAGGGTCGACGTTGTAGAAGTTCTGCCACATGCTGATGTCGCCGATTCG
>DASXPZ010000476.1:0-2902 GCA_036493275.1 Pirellulales bacterium | reverse complement strand
GCCGAAGCGACCGGTCGGCTGGTGGTCGAGGCAGCAGGACAGTTGGGCGTTGCGCTCACGCCCGAGATCGCGGCCCCGCTGTTTGCCGCGCTGGCGACCGACACCGGCTGGTTTCGCTTCGCTTCGACGACGGGCGATACGTACCGTTACGGGGGAAAACTGGTCGACGCCGGCGCCAGTCCGTCGGCGATTTACAATGCGCTCTACGAACAAGACACGCTCGCCCGCGTGCAATTGCGCGGTCGGATTCTAGCGCGGACGCAGACTGAGCTTGACCATCGGTTAGTCTACACATCGGTCACGCGCAAAGACTTCGAGGAGACCGGCGCGCTGCCGGCTGATACCGAAGACGTCGTCAATATGACCTTGACCATCAGCGGGACTCAGGTTGCCGTGATCTTTGTCGAGCAGCCCGACGGGAATGTAAAAGTCAGTTTCCGCAGTCGCGCGGGGCTGGATTGCAGCCGCATGGCCGAATCGTTCAACGGCGGTGGGCATAAAGCCGCGGCCGGCGCGTTCGTGACGGGACCGCTGGCCACGGCGATCGAGCGCGTGCTTGACGCGGTGCGCGCCGCAATGCGATAATTCATCCATGTGCCCGCCGAGTTCGCCAATTCGCGAGGGCGCTTGAGAACTCTCGCCCCCCTGCCCTACTCCTTCCCGCCACGATACAACGAGACCTGTCTTCTTCCGCCCGTTGATCTGCCCGCTTGTTTTCATGGCGGGCGACGCATTGACGGCGTGCGAAATAAAGGGTCTCGCGCGTCGACCAGCCAGGCCCCTAAGAGCGAATCTCCGAGGTACTTCGCATGTCGATCCCCTCTCGCCCCACGCCGGCCGCGGCCAAGCCGCCCGCGTCTTCTCCAACTGAGCGGCGCGGGTTTTTCACCAAGTTCGCGGCCGTGGTGACCGGCGCCTTGCTATTCGTTTGCCCGGCGCTGGCGGGCGTGGCTGTCGTCCTCGATCCTCTCCGTCGCAAGAGCGGACGGGGCGAAATGTTGAAGATCACCACGCTCGACGCGCTGCCAGAAAATGGCGAGCCGCGCCGCTTTCCGGTGGTCGCCGATCGCCAGGACGCTTGGACGCGGTTTCCGGCCGAGCCGATCGGCGCCGTCTTTCTGCGCCGCACCGGGCCCAAAACAGTCGAAGCCCTGAGCGCCTGCTGTCCTCACCTCGGCTGCTTCGTCGATTTCAAGCCGCAGCGAGAAGAGTATCAGTGCCCTTGCCATACGAGCGCGTTCTCGGTCGACGGCGCCTTCATTTCCGGTCCCAGCCCGCGCGGGCTCGACACGCTAGAGTGCGTGGTGAAGAGCGAAGGGGATCAGGAAGAGGTGTGGGTGAAGTTCGAGAATTTTTACACTGGTCGAGAAGAGAAGACGCCCAAAGCATGAAGTCTCTCATCGCATGGTTCGAAAATCGCACCGGCGCCGGAGCGCTGGCGCACGCGGCGCTGTATGAACACATTCCCGGCGGCGCCCGCTGGCGCTACGTCTGGGGGAGCACGCTCGTTTTTGCATTTGCGGTGCAGGTGATCACCGGCGTATTTCTCTGGCTGTCGTATAGCCCCAGCAGTCAAACGGCCTGGGAAAGCGTCTATTATATCCAGCACGAAATGACCGGCGGCTGGCTGCTGCGCGGACTGCATCACTTTATGGCGCAGGCGATGGTCGTGCTGCTGGTGATCCATTTGGCGCAGGTGGTGATCGACGGCGCGTATCGCGCCCCGCGCGAAGTCAATTTCTGGCTCGGGCTGGTCTTGATGCAGATCGTGCTCGGACTTTCGCTCACCGGCTATCTGCTTCCCTGGGATCAAAAAGGATACTGGGCCACCAGCGTCGCCACGAACCTGATGGGCATTGTCCCGGTCGTCGGCGCGGAACTGCAGCAAGTCGTCGTCGGCGGGCCCGAGTATGGGCATCACACGCTGACTCGCTTTTTCGCGATGCACGCTGGCGTGCTGCCGGGGCTGTTGGTGGCGTTTCTGGTATTGCACGTGGCGCTATTCCGCCGACATGGCTTACACGCTCGCAAACCGCTGAAAGGCCCAGACGCCACGTTCTGGCCGGATCAAATCCTCAAGGACAGCGTCGCCTGCCTGGCCGTGCTGGCCGCGGTGCTGGTACTCGTCTTCTGGTCGGGCGTGCGCAGCGAGCAAGGGCTAATGGCTACGCTGGCGAGCGAGCATCCGGGCGATCATCTCGGCGCCGAGCTTGGCGCGCCGGCCGATGGATCGAGCCCTTACGCCGCCGCCCGTCCCGAGTGGTACTTTTTGTTCTTGTTCCAGTTTTTGAAATTCTTCTCGGGCTCTACCGAAGTGATCGGCGCGATCGTGATTCCGGGCTTGCTGATGGGCTTTTTGTTCTTGATGCCACTCATCGGCCTCAGCAAATTTGGGCATCGGCTGAACATCGCGGCGCTGCTGTTGCTGTTCGTCGGAATCGCAGCGCTCACCGCGCAAGCGTGGTGGGCCGACCGCCGCGCCTCGTTGTCGTTCGTTCACGAGCCGAGCGTCGAAGACACCGCCGCGCACGCCGGCTGGCAGGCGTCGGTCGATTACTTGAAAGCGGCCGAAGAGGCGGAAGAAGCGTCCCTGCGCGCCCGCGAGTTGGCCCGCGGATTGGGCATTCCCCCCACCGGCGCCATCACGCTGTTGCGCAACGATCCGAAGACGGCCGGCGCCATCTTGTTCGCCGATAAATGCGCAAGTTGCCACAACTATCAGGACCAACCTGGGCATGGCATCGTGACGAAGGAACCTTCGGCGCCCAACCTGTACGGGTTCGCCAGCCGCGAATGGATCGCTGGCCTGTTGGATCCCGACAAAATCGCCACGCCGCAATACTTCGGACTGACCGAACATAAGGCGGGGGACATGGTCAGCTTTGTTCAAGGAGACGAGTTC
>DASXPZ010000475.1:0-3248 GCA_036493275.1 Pirellulales bacterium | reverse complement strand
CGACTGGTGAATGGGCGGACGTCCGCGCGGCGCTCCTTTTGACCATGTTCGAAATGATAATCTTGCAGGCTGCACTCGCCCGCCTTGTCGCAGATCGGGCAATCGATCGGGTGATTGATCAACAGCGATTCTTCGACCTGGGCGCGGGCCTGGCGAACTTTTTCGCTATCGGTAATGAAGATCGAGCCGTCTTTGGCAGGAGTCTGGCAGGCTGGCACGAGCTTGGGCTGCATCGAGACCTTGCCGCTCTCTTTGTCCTTGGTCCCGTTTTCGACCAGGCACATGCGGCAACTAGCCACCACCGACAACCCGGCGTGCCAGCAGTAGTGCGGGACGTCGACCCCGGCGCGCTCGGCGGCCTGAATGCCATTCAGCCGCTCAGCGTCGCCGATCTCGACTTCCTGATTGTTGATGATGACTACGGCCATGAGGGTGTCGCTGTTTGGATTGCTGCGGTTGCTGAGTGAATGAGGGGTGGCGTGGTGGCGTCTTGTTGCGCTGCTCGGCTCGGCGGGAGCCTCGCCCTCCCGGAAGGCTTTTTTGCTAGCGCCGGAATATTTCTAATGGGCTCCGCTGGTGGCCAGGGCTGGCACGGCGCGGGTTTCACCGTAGCCCTTGGGGTTGGTTTTCTTGATGTACTCTTCGAACTCTGCGCGGAACTTGCGGATGGCATTCTTGATGGGCCAGGCGGCGCCGTCGGCCAGGCCGCAGATGGTGGTGCCGGGAATAATGCCGATCGAGTCGCCGATTTCGAGCAGCAGTTCCAGGTCTTTCAAGCGACCGCGCCCCGCCTTAATGCGGTTGAGCATGTCCAGGCTCCAGGCGGTTCCCTCGCGACAGGGAGTGCACTGACCGCAGCTCTCGTGCTGGAAGAAACGGCAACTATTGTGCAGGAAATCGACCATGCTGACCGTCTCATCGAGCACGACCACGGCCGCGGTCCCCAGCCCCAGGCAACCAACTTTGCCCGGCCCGGCGAAATCGAGCGGCGTATCGAGCTCGGCCTCGCTCAACAGTCCCATGCTGATGCCGCCCGGAATCGCGGCCTTGGCCTTACGATTTTTCCAGACGCCGCCGCCATACTCGTCGATCAGTTGACGGCAGGTGATTCCCAGGGGCGCTTCGTAGCAGCCCGGCTTGTTGATGTGACCGCTGAGGCAGTAGAGCTTGGGCCCATAGCTGCCGGGATCGCGCGGATTGTTGGGATCGGACGGCACGCCGATCGATTTGAACCAGTCGGCGCCCCGATTCACGATTTGCGTGACGCAGGCGACCGTTTCGATATTGTTGACGACCGTCGGCTTGCGAAAGGCGCCTTCGATGGCCGGAAACGGGGGCTTGATCCGCGGCCAGGCGCGGCGCCCTTCCAGACTTTCGATCAGCCCGGTCTCTTCACCGCAAATGTACGCGGCCGCGCCGCGATGCAGGTAAATGTCCAGCGAGAACTCGCTGCCGAGGATGTTCTTCCCGAGGTAATTCGCGGCGTAGCATTCGTCGAGCGCCTGCTGCAACCGTTTGAGCGATTGCGGATACTCGTAGCGCAGGTAGATGTAAGCCGTCTGCGCGCGTGTGGCGTAGCAGCTCAGAATGATCCCTTCGATTACCTGGTGGGGGTCTTCCTCCATCAGGATCCGATTATTGAACGTGCCGGGCTCGCTCTCGTCGGCGTTGATGCACATGTAGATCGGGCCGGGATGGTCCTTCGGCAAGAAGGTCCATTTCAAACCCGTCGGGAAGCCGGCCCCGCCGCGCCCGCGCAGATTGCTCGCCTTCACGACTTCGACCACGTCGAGCGGCTGCATCTGGGCCAGGGCCTTGCGCAGCGCGCGATACCCGCCGGTCGATTCGTAAACGCTCAGCGTGTGGCTGTCGTGCCGGTTGATGTTGGCCAGCAAGATGGGTTCGAACGGTGGCATTACCGGAAGCCCTCCAGCGCCTGCTTGGCCGTTTCGGGCGTCAGGTTTTTGTGCAAGGCGTCTCCGGCGAGCATGCATGGAGCGAAGTCGCAGGCGCCGAGGCATTCGGCGAATTCGAGGGTCACGCGGCCGTCGGGCGTGGTCTCGCCCGGCTTGATTCCCAGCGAGTGGCACATGTGGTCGAGGACTTCTTCGCCGCCGCGCAGCGCGCAACTGATCGATCGGCAGACCCAGGCTCGCGTCCGGCCCGCCGGGGCGGCTTGCTTAAAGAAGCCATAGAAGCTGAGCGTGTCTTGCACCTGCGCAGGGGCCAGTTCCAACAGCCGGGCGATCTCGACCACCGCGCCGATAGGGACATAGCGGAGTTGCTCGTTGACGATGTGCAACGCCGGCAGCGTCACGGCCTGCCGCGTGGGATAGCGCGGAAAGAGGGCCTTGATCGCCTCGACCATCTCGTCAGTTAGCACCCGTTCTGTCGTCATGCTCGAATTCGTGTGCCAGCGTTTGCTTTAATTGTGTTGCGTCGCTTAACGATCAAGCTCCGCCGCGATAATGTTCAAGCTTCCCAGCACCGCCACCACGTCCGAAAGCGTGTGGCCGCGGATCAATTGCGGGAAGACCGAAAAGTGAATGAACGACGGCGGCCGGCAACGGGCCCGATACGCCACTTCCGATCCGTCTCCCACCAGGTAAAAGCCAAGCTCGCCGTTCGGACTTTCAATGGCCGCGTAGCTCTCTTCGTGCGGAACTTCGAAGCCGCGATTGCTCATCGTCAGCTCGAAGTGCGAAATACAACCTTCGATCGTCTGGTAGACCGCTTGCTTGGTCGGAATAGCCGTCCGCTCGCCGATATCGACATTTACCGGACCCGACGGCAGGTTCTCGATCGCCTGCGAGACGATCTTCAGGCTCTCGCGAATTTCGGCGTTGCGCACCAAAAAACGGGCGAAGCAATCGCCGGCCGTGGCGCAGCAAACCTGAAAGTCGAAATCCTTGTACGCCAGGTAGGGCTCGTCCTTCCGCAGATCGCGCGTCACTCCGCTGGCCCGCGCAATGGGCCCGGTGCAACTGCGGTTGGTGGCTTCTTCCTTCGAGAGGATGCCGACCCCTTTCGTGCGGTCGACAAAAATCTTGTTGCGGTTCAGCAAGCGGTCCATGTCGTCAAGCGTCTTCGGCATGGTCTTGACGAACGTGCGGACCATTTCGACAAACTGCGCGTTGGCGTCGTACATCACGCCGCCGACGCGGGTGTAACTGTTCGTAAAACGGGCGCCGCAGAGACACTCGAAAATGTTGTACAGATCTTCGCGACGATTGAACGCGTACAAGAAA
>DASXPZ010000474.1:0-4559 GCA_036493275.1 Pirellulales bacterium | reverse complement strand
AATATATCTGGAATTGCGAAGTCATTCCGCCGGCCGAGCAATGGGCCTGGGCCGTCGAGGGGGTGCGCTCTCTCGGCGCCCACGCCCGCGAGCTAGGCTTGAAGATCATGATCGAGTTGGAACCGTTTCCGCTGTCGCTGGTGCGCGATATCGACACGATGGTCCAGTTTTTGAACGACGTTGGCCTGACCGAAGTGCAGGCGAATATCGACGTCTCGCATCTGGCCCTGTCGAAAGTCCGCCCCGAAGAACTGCGCCGGCTAAAAGGAAGAGCCGGCCACGTCCATATTTCGGATTGCGACGGGCAGGTGCATGGCGACCTGCCGCCAGGACGCGGCGTGGTGAATTTCGGCCCCTATTTGCAAGAGATCCGCGACCTGGAGATCAACGGCGCGATCTCGATCGAGCTGGAATACTCGCCGGAGCCGGAACGAATCGTGGAGTGGGTCACCGAGGCCTATCAGGCGACCGATCGGCTGATGGCCGAGCATGGCTTGCGAGGATAAATGCAAGGGAACCGCTCGCGGCGTAGGATTGCTCACGGGCTTTAGTTCAGAACGCAAAGTAGGCGAAACGTGGCTTACCACCTCACACTCGGCAACTGCCACTACCATTTTGATGACCTGAAGCAATTGCTGGCCAAGGCGAGCCCGCGGCGCAGCGGCGACGAGCTGGCCGGCGTGGCGGCCGACACCGTCGAAGAGCGCGTCGCCGCGCAGATGATATTGGCAGACGTTCCGCTCGCCGCGTTTTTGACCGAACCGTTGATTCCCTACGAAACTGACGAAGTCACGCGCTTGATTCTCGATGGCCACGACGCGGTCGCCTTCGCGCCGGTGGCCGATCTCACCGTCGGCCAGTTTCGCGATTGGCTCCTCTCGTACGAAGTGCAGCAGCCAACGCTCGAAGCGCTCACGTTCGGCCTGACCCCCGAGATGGTCGCCGCCGTCAGCAAGCTGATGCGCAACCAGGACCTGGTGCTGGTGGCCAGCAAGCGCCGCGTGGTGACGCGCTTTCGCAACACGATCGGGCTCGCCGGTCGTCTGGCGGTCCGCTTGCAGCCGAACCACCCAACCGACGACCCGCGCGGCGTCGCGGCTTCAATTCTGGATGGCCTGTGCTACGGCTGCGGCGACGCCGTGATTGGCGTCAACCCGGCCAGCGACAACATGCCGGTGACGATCGAGCTCTTGAAGCTGATCGACGACGTGATCCAGACGCACGGCATTCCGACGCAGTCGTGCGTGCTGGCGCATGTGACGAATCAACTGGCCGCCATCGAGCGCGGCGCGCCGGTCGACCTGGTCTTCCAATCGATCGCCGGCACAGAAACGGCGAACAAGAGCTTCGGCATTAACCTGGCGCTGCTGGCCGAGGCGAATCACGCGGCGCGCGATCTGCGGCGCGGAACCGTCGGCCAGAACGTGATGTACTTCGAGACAGGGCAAGGGGCTTGCCTCTCGGCCGGGGCCCATCACGGCGTCGATCAGCAAACGCTCGAAGCCCGCGCCTACGCCGTGGCCCGCGCGTTCGAACCGCTGCTGGTGAACACGGTTGTCGGCTTCATCGGGCCGGAATATCTGTTCGACGGCCGCCAGATCATCCGCGCCGGGCTCGAAGATCATTTTTGCGGCAAGCTGCTCGGCGTCCCGATGGGTTGCGACGTCTGTTACACCAACCACGCCGAGGCCGATCAGGACGACATGGACACGCTGCTCACGCTGCTCGGCGTGGCCGGCTGCAACTACGTGATGGGCATCCCCGGCGCCGACGACGTGATGCTGAACTACCAATCAACTTCGTTCCACGACAGCCACTACCTGCGGCAAGTCCTCGGGCTGCGCCCGGCGCCCGAGTTCGAAACCTGGCTCCTGCGCTCAGGCGTGATGGACCAGCAGAACCGACTACTCCCACTCAACGCGCGGCATGGTTTGTTGCAAGCGGCGCAAGCTCGATTGAGTTGAAGCGAAAGTTTTTCGAGTCAGTCGCATGTCGGAACCGAACAAGCATCTTGCGATTCCTGACGCCTGGCGGCGGCTGCGCGAGCTAACGCCGGCTCGGATCGCGCTCGGCCGCTCCGGTGGAAGCATCCCGACAGGCGAATGGCTCGACTTTCGGCTGGCGCACGCCCGGGCGCGCGACGCGGTGCAAGCGGAGTTTCGTCCCGAGGAGCTCTCGCGACAACTCACGTCCCTAGGGCTGCCACCGAAATGCCTGACCAGCGGAGCGCACGATCGCGCCGAGTTTCTCAAGCGCCCGGATCTGGGCCGCAAACTGAGCACGGCCAGCCGCGATCAGCTATTGGCGGCCGCGCCGGCAGAGGCCGCAGGCGACAAAGCTTCTGCCTTGCAGTCGCCCGATCTGGCGATCATCGTTTCCGACGGGCTTTCGGCCCTGGCCGCCGAGCGCCAAGTTCTGCCGCTCTTAAAAGCGTGGTTACCAATAATCGCCGCGGGCGGCTGGCGACTGGCTCCGGCCAGCGTCGTGTCATTCGGCCGCGTAGCGATCGAAGACGAGATCGGCGAGTTGCTCAGGGCTCGCGTCGCCGTGATATTGCTCGGCGAGCGCCCTGGCCTCGGCTCGCCCGATAGTCTCAGCGCGTACCTGGTCTACGCCCCACGCATCGGCCGAACCGACGCCGAGCGAAACTGCGTCTCGAACATCCGCCCCCAAGGCCTGCCGCCCGAGACAGCAGCCCTCAAGCTCCACTACCTCGTGGGAGAAGCCCTCAATCGCCAACTCAGCGGCGTGAATTTAAAAGACGAAAGCCTATCCCTCGGCCAAACACCGCCAGGCGACGCGCCTATACGCCCTCTCCCTTCGGGAGAGGGCCGGGGGTGAGGGCCGAAGCTGAAAAAAGGCGTCGCTCAAAAAAAGGTGCAAAACCCCTTGACCCTCTGCCTCCCTTGTTCGTTGAAATCAAATCAACGAGTCGCGTCCCCTTTACATCCTTTGATTCCAGAAAACTTCAAAAATTGGTGTAACCGAATCGATGGACCCGCCATAACTACTGCAGCGGCGTCTGCGTTCGCAGCCGCAGGGCCAGGCAGACCCTGCGGCGGCTAGCAAGTGAGTTGACGGTTGAGTGAACCGACCGAGCAAAACGATCTGGCGCGGAGTTTGGAGGGAGATGGGGAGGCTTATGCGCGCATCGTCGCCAAATTTCAGACCCAGGTCGCTCGGCGGATGCGGTTGTTCGCCAACGATCCCGCCGCGGTCGAAGAACTGGTCCAAGAAGTTTTTGTGGAGGCCTACTTTAGCCTAAGCAGGTATCGCGAGGGGAACTTCCCCGGCTGGCTGACTCAGATCGCGACCCGTGTCGGTTATCGGTATTGGAAAAAGACACGCCGTCGAGCGGAGAGCGGCCGGGACGACCAGTGGTGGCGTCAATTGGCGCAGAGCAAAGTCGAAGCGCTGGATTCGGCGACTGTGGCCCGGCTAGTCCGCGCTCTGCTCGATCGGCTGCCCCCCAGAGATCGTCTGGTGCTGCTCCTGGTGTATATCGAAGGCCACAGCATGGACGAAGCCGCGCGGCTTGCAGGCTGGTCGAAAACGATGGTCAAGGTGCAAGCCTTTCGGGCGCGTCGCAAGCTGCGCGCGTTTTTCGCCGAATTAGGCATCGACAGCGCCCAAGCGGCGGGCGAATCAAGTGAGGACATTTTACATGAACGAATTTGATCTCCTCAGGCAATTCGGCGCTCAAGTCGACTCTGAATCGGATTTCCCCATCACTGTCAGCGCCCGCGTGCTTCAGCGGATTCGGCAAAGGCAAGTTAGCGTGATCGACCCGCGCTTGTCGCTGGCCTCTGTAGGCGCCTGTGTCCTGTCAGCGGTGGTGATTGTAATTACCTGGTCCGCCGATCCGACGAAGGACAGTTTGGCCTCGCTTGCCGACGCCGCTGTAATGACAACAGGCCCCGACGCGCTACGAAGTGTGATTGATCCATGCGACCAATGACCAATGAAGCCCGTTATGTCTGCAATGAGGTAGTAAGGATCGGCGACATGCGCGCCGTGGTGGCAGTCTACGAGGAGGCGCGATGGTATTTTGCAACCTGGAAATGCACCTGCGGAGCGATTGAAATTAAGTTTATAAGTCGACGTCCAGCACGGATGCGGCGATGCGAGGGAAAGTCACGTTCGAGGCGCATTGCGCAGCGGCCCATCGGAATGCGATAACCCACCGTCAGAACACTACCCAAAGCCGCGCCACCTAGACGCGTTCGTTCCGTTCTAGTCCCGACTTCCGCACATCAAGATAACCATAAGACGCTACCATGAGTTTTGGAGAGAATGACAATTCTGACGGGCGCGCAGGGAGCGCTACGTTGGAAGGCCGACTTCCATCCGGACGTCCGAATCGGGCACGATCCTGGATTTCGATTGCGCTAGTTTTGGTGGTATTCATAGCGGGAGCTCTTTGCGGCGCGGCTGGCATGCGCTTGTTCCCAGCGCCAAGGCCGCCCATCGACTGGAGCGATCTGCTCAACCGAGTCGCCAAACGGATGCAGCAAGACCTGGACTTGACGGAAGCACAACAGACAGATATCCAGGAGATC
>DASXPZ010000473.1:0-2075 GCA_036493275.1 Pirellulales bacterium | reverse complement strand
CATAGAAGATGCCGAATTTCATGACGCCTCCCTACGCAGGCCTATGTTTTGGGACAGTCTAATTCCCGAAAAACCGTAGTCCAGCCGCAAGCTTATTCCAGGAAGCGGAAGCGCCTTGCGCTACTGGCATGAATGGTTAGCTTTGGCTGTGCGCTGCCGAATCGGCGCCTTCCCCACCCGAGCCTTCATGACCAGTTTTTCCCCGCATCAGGATGCCGCGCTCAATGCCGTGGCGAAGTGGCTGAAAGCCAAGCCCGGCCGGAACGGGACCCCGCAGGTGTTTCGCCTGTTCGGCTACGCCGGCACCGGCAAGACGACGCTGGCCCGGCATATCGCCGAAGACGTCGACGGCGAGGTGAAATTTGCTGCGTTCACCGGCAAGGCCGCGCTCGTGATGCGGAACAAGGGTTGCGACAATGCCTCCACCATTCATTCCCTGATCTACCGCGCCCGCGAATCCGGCGTCGAGCAGCCAAGTTTCGAATTGTGGGACGATGCGCCGGCTTCGAAGGCAAAGCTGATCATCGTCGACGAATGTTCGATGGTGGATGCGGAAATGGGCCGCGACCTGATGTCGTTCGATTGTCCGCTGCTGGTGCTGGGCGACCCCGCGCAGTTGCCGCCGATCCAGGGCGGCGGCTTCTTTACCGACAGCGCGCCCGACGCCATGCTGACCGAAGTGCACCGTCAGGCGCAGGATGACCCGATCGTGCGGATGTCGATGGATATCCGCGAAGGCCGGGAGCTCGAACTCGGGCGCTATGGCGAGAGCGAAATCATCTCGCGCGGGGATCTCGATCCGGACCGGGTGATGCAGGCCGACCAGGTTTTGGTCGGGCGCAACAACACTCGCCGCGCCTACAACATGCGGATGCGGCAGAAGCAGAAGATCGAGGACCCCTTGCCGGTGGCCGGCGACAAGCTGGTTTGTCTTCGCAACAACCGCAAGAAGGGGTTGTTCAACGGCGGCCTCTGGCGCGTCAAATCGCGCAACGCGTCGCGATCGAAGTCGCGCATTGTCAGCCTGCGGCTCGCGCCCGATGAAGAGTTCAGCCACAAGGTGACGAAAGTCTCGGTCCGCTGCGATTGTTTCGAAGGCGGCGTCGAGCAGATCCCCTGGGAGCAGCGCAAGCCTTACGACGAGTTCGACTATGGCTACGTGCTCACGGTGCACAAATCGCAGGGATCGCAATGGGATGACGTCGTGTTGTTCGACGAAAGCTTTGCCTTCCAGGACAGCCGCGCGCGCTGGCTCTACACCGGAGTAACGCGCGCCGCAAAGCGGCTTTCCATCGTGGTGTGAGCGCTCTTGGGGTCGGGGCCTGTCGGCCTGAAAACCCGCCCTTTTTCACGGACTCGTGTGCTTTTGCCCGGTAACGGAGCGGCCTTTGCCCCGTATCTTGGGAACATACGGGCCAAGACCATTTTGCGAATGGCCGATGCCACCCTAAATTACCAGCCGAAACCGACAGGAACGCAGGAGCAAGCTCCCATGACCCGCCGTCTTCTCAGCCGCTTTTCAACCTATGCCGCCGCCATCGGCCTGCTGGCGGTTTCCGCCATCTATGTCGTGCCTTCCCTGGCGGCCGAAGATGCCATCGTGATCCCGCCGCCGGTGGTCGATGTCCAGAACGCAAGCGGCATCCAGACGGCGGTACTCGCGGGCGGCTGCTTCTGGGGTGTGCAGGGCGTGTTCCAGCACACCAAAGGCGTCGTCAACGCGGTGTCCGGCTATTCCGGCGGCAGCAAGAGCAGCGCCGATTATCAGATGGTCTCGACTGGGACGACCGGACACGCTGAGGCCGTCGAGATCAAGTTCGACCCGAAGAAGATCAGCTACGGCAAGATCTTGCAGATCTTCTTTTCAGTCGCGCACGATCCGACGCAATTGAACCGCCAGGGACCGGATAGCGGCACGCAGTATCGCTCGGCGATATTCACCACCTCAGACGAGCAGAAGAAGGTCGCGGACGCCTATGTTGCGCAACTCAACACGGCCGGCGTCTACAAGAAGCCGATCGTGACCAAGATCGGACCACTGCAAGCCTTCTTCTCCGCCGAGGCCTATCACCAGG
>DASXPZ010000472.1:0-2049 GCA_036493275.1 Pirellulales bacterium | reverse complement strand
GTGGCAGTCCGGCCAAACCAATCGAAGAACTCACTGGCGACCTTCAGCCAATTCTTCATCGCTTTGGTTCAACAGCCTTGGGCTGCGATTTGTCAGATTCCGCGGCGGCCGTGGCGGCATTTTTCATTAGTGCATCCCAGCCGTTTTGAAGGGGGTGCGGATGCCCATAATCGCCTTCATCTTTGCCCAATGATTCGTGTTCCATCCCCTCTTCCACACCGCCGTCCCCTGGGGTAATTGCACGGTGTCGCCATCTTTGGCTGCGCTGATCGCATTCCAAACCGCCTCCCGCGTCAAAGCCTCGGCAGTCCGAATCTCGGTATGAAGAGCTGAGGGCAAATAACAAAACCGCCGCGAGGAATGCGATCCGCACGAATGGGTATCTGCATGAACCTTCATTGCCAAATCTCCCGGTGAATGGAATCCTAAAAGGCCTCTCCCCGCATCTCTCAGCTCGGCAATCTTCCCCGGGGACTTTGCTCGTGATGGACGTAGGCTTCGGCAAGAGCGCAGCCGGCTTCCATGCCCCGGAAGCGGAGCATGGGGGCGTTGAACTTTGTCCAGAAGTCGCCCTCCGGCTTCTGGCTTACGTGTGCGAAGCAGGCATCGTGCAACCGCGTTTCGACTGCGGTCACGTCCACGTAATCCGTCGGATGAAAATGGTGCGTCTGATCACCGAGGTCAACCTCGTAGTAATACAAGGCGGCTTTGCGGCCGCCGGCCAGCCATGCGTCGAAAGTCAGCAGCGAGCAGGCGCGATGATCGCGATGCGTGTCGATCGGCCATTGCGTAAAAATGACATCCGGAGCCTCGGCAGCAACGAGTCGGAGATAGTCTGCGTACCGCGCGGGAGTAACCTCCGTCGCGCCGTCGATCTGGCCCGCGAATAGCGGCCGGGCCCCGAGAATCTTGCACGCCCTTTCCGCCTCGGCGGTACGAATTGCGGCGGCTTCATCGTGGGTCTTGCGTTTGATTCCCGCCTCCCCGCGCGTCAGATACAAGACGGCGACGTCGTGGCCGGCATCGACATAGCGAGCGATGGTCCCGCCGCAGCCAGATTCCGGATCGTCGGGATGAGCGCCGGTCACCAGGACCTTCAGTCGCCGGGCGACCCCGGACGTCGGTTCGGCGCCGAAGGCGGTGGCTGCAGCCGCCGTAATCAACGACGACGACCCGGCTAACACATCGCGGCGAGTGAGTTGGGGCATGCCGTGCATTATAATTGTTGGCAATGAGTTGCAAGAAAGCCATCGGGTTGCCAGTGAGCCACTAACGCGAGGGTGTTTTGGTGGTAGATTGAATGGTGTCCAGGAGGTCGTACGGATTGTCCCCTTCCATTGTGAAAGAAAGCATTCCCATGATTAATCGTCGCGCGTTTCTTGCCGGGACTGGTGCCGCCGCTGCCGCTCTTGGGTTGACTCAGTTTCCCCAGGCTTGGGCGGAGAACGCTGCTTCGCCAAAGCGCAAGCTGCTGTTCTTCACGAAATCGTCCGGGTTTGAACATTCGTCGATTAAACGTCCTTCGCCAAACGTATTGAGCCATGCCGAAAAAGTCGTCACCGAACTTGGTACACAGAATAACTTCGAGGTGACATGCACAAAGGATGGCGGAATTTTCACGCCGTCCAGCCTGGCCGCGTTTGACGCGTTCATGTTTTACACCACCGGCGATTTGACGGAGGCAGGCACCGACAAGACCCCGCCGATGTCAAAGGAAGGGAAGCAGGCGTTTCTTGATCTCATCAAGGAAGGCAAAGGCTTCGTCGGCACGCACAGCGCCAGCGATACGTTCCATAGCCCCGGCAACAAGGAGCATGGCCACGCCCGCTTCGTACAGGATGGAGACAATGTCGATCCGTACATCGCGATGATTGGAGCGGAATTCATCGTGCATGGCGCCCAGCAGAAGGCGAAGATGAGTGTCGCCGACAAAGCTTTCCCCGGCATGGCGGCCGCCGGTGATGGTTTTCAGATGATGGAGGAGTGGTACACGCTGAAGGATCACGCCAAGAATCTGCACGTATTGCTGATCCAGGAACCGGGACTAAA
>DASXPZ010000471.1:0-14144 GCA_036493275.1 Pirellulales bacterium | reverse complement strand
CGGCCCAAGTGCCACTTGCCGAAAATCGCCGTGGCGGAGCCGCGCTGCTTCAGCAATTCGGCCAACGTCGTTTCGTCTTCGTGAATGCCGATCTTGGCCATCGGCCCCAGCGCTCCTTGAATGCCGACCCGACTCGGATAGCAACCGGTCATCAGCGCCACGCGCGACGCCGAACAGACCGGCTGCGCGGAATAGAACCGCGTGAACCGCACTCCTTGGGCAGCCAGGCGATCAATGTTGGGCGTGGTGAAGCCCTTGGCGCCGTTGACGCCGATATCGCCATAGCCGAGGTCATCGCAAAAGATGATGACCACATTCGGCGGCGGAGCTGTGGGTTCGGCGGCGCGTAAAGTGACGGCTGAAAGCGACACGATGGGAATTAGCAACAGGGCGAGGAAGCGCATGGCGGCAGGACTCCAGAAGGCGTCAGTATCTGGCGGGGAACAATAGCGTTGGGCTCGATTATAAGATCGAACCCCCGCAGAAACCACGCGGCGTCGAAAATCGCGCCGTAAGGACCGCCAGGTTCCGTTTGAGTGTGCCACTTCTGTCTTGTCCAGCAGTGCAGTGGAGCTCAGGCAATCGCTCATCCAAATCTACGCCAACAGGCCGCCTCAGGTCCCCTGCGCAGGCCGCAGATCGCTCTGTTCAAGGACGAACTTTTTCTGCCCGGCGCCCGACACGAACTGCACGGTCGCCATTCGTTTCGATCCACTGCCGGAAAGCGCGACGATTCGACCCAGCCCGTACGTCGGATGCTTGATCAGCATTCCCTGAACGAAATCGTCGGGCGAGACGTCGTTCGGTCGCCGCGGCTCACTGGTGAGCATGTCGGCCGCGGTCTTGAGCGGCGCGCCGTGCCAGGCCGGTCCAATTGGGCGCCGCGCGGTCGACTCCGGATCCATTGACGCCACGACCGTCGCTGCAACGTCGTCTGCGTGCGAATTCTCGGGCGCCGCGCCGAAGGTCGCCGGATCGAAGCTGACATCGTCCACTCCGGACTCGTGACGATACTCCTCCGCGATTTCATCGCCGCCCCTGCTGCCCTCGGCGCTCGCGGCGCTTGCCGTCGGATCGATCCAATGCTGCTCGATCGAATCAAACTCTTCGCGCGGCAGCTCAAACAGAAACGAGCTGGGCACCGTGAACTTGCGCTGACCGCGGAACTCGCGGGCTTGCGCCATGCTCAAGTGCAATTCTTCCTCCGCGCGCGTGATGCCGACAAACAGCAGCCGTCGCTCCTCTTCGAGCTCGTCGGGCTGGTTCTGGCTGCGTTCGTGCGGGATCAACCCCTGTTCTAGGGCAATCACGTGGACAACCGGGAACTCCAGGCCTTTCGAGCCGTGCAGCGTCATCAAGGTGACGCGGTCCGCGCGATCGTCCCAGGCGTCGGTGTCGCCGGTGAGGCTCGTCTCTTCCAGGAACTCCTCCAGATGCGCGGCGCCGGCGTTCCGTTCGTCGAATTGTTTGGCGGCGGTCAGCAATTCTTCGATATTCGCCAATCGCTCCTGGTCTTCTTCGGTCTTGGTTTCCTTCAAGCGCTCTCGGTACGCGGTCTCGGTCAGCACATGGCCGAGGATTTCTTCGACCGAGCCCATGGCGACGGCGCTCAGGCGATCGATCATGGCCACGAAGCGCGCGACCACAATCGCTGTTTTCTTCGGCAAATCGGTCACCAGGCCGCTTTCGCGGGCGGCTTCGAGCAAGGTCAGCCCGCGCTGCGAGGCGTGGCGCGTGAGTCGCTCGATCGTCGTCCGGCCAATGCCGCGGATCGGCGTATTGATGACGCGCAGCAGGGCCACGTCGTCACGAGGGTTGTTGATCAACGTCAAATAGGCGAGCACGTCCTTGATTTCTTTGCGTTGATAAAATTCCAAGCCGTTGACGATCTGAAATGGCATGCCATGCGCTCGAAAGGCGTGCTCGAACTCGCGCGAGAGGGCGTTCGTCCGGTAGAACACCGCGTAATCGCGCGGGCGGCGTCGGCCGGCGCGGACTTCGTCGGCAATCCGCGCGGCGATGCTCTCGGCTTCGGTCCGCTGCGTGGCGTACCGGACGAAGCGGACCGGCGCCCCTTCGTCATTCTCGGTAAACAGATCCTTGGGCTTTCGACGCCGGTTGTAGGCGATCAGGCTGGCGGCGACATTCAAGATGCGCTTCGTGCTGCGATAGTTCTGCTCGAGGCGAACCGTGTGGACATTCGGAAAGTCGCGCTCGAAGTCGAGAATGTTATTGATATCGGCGCCGCGCCAGCCGTAGATCGACTGATCCGGATCGCCCGTCACCGCCAGATTCGGGTACTCGACGGAGAGGGCGCGGATGATCTCGTATTGAGCTCGATTCGTATCTTGGTACTCGTCGACCATGATGTACTGATAGCGCGCGTCGAGCTGGTGGCGAATCTCAGGGTTGTCGCGCAACAGCACCGCCACGTGCAATAGCAGATCGTCGAAATCGACGGCGCTCGAATTCAACAGCAGCTTCTGATAAGCCGGGTAAACCCGCGCGACGATGCTCTGGAGGGGACTGCCGCTGCGCGGAGCAAACTGTTCGGCGGTGACCAAGTTGTTCTTGGCTTTGCTGATCACGCCGACAATTTGCTCCGGCGTGTAATGCGTGGAATCGATATCCAATTGGCTAATCACGCGGCGCAGCGCCTGGCGGCTGTCGCTGGTGTCGTAAATGGTGAAGTTCTCGCGGAGGCCGACCTGTTGAGCAAACTCGCGCAGCAGCCGCGCGCAAAACCGGTGAAACGTATTCAGTCGGACGTGCTTGCCGGGCGCCAGCAACTCCAGTCGGCTGCGCATCTCGTCGGCCGCCTTGTTCGTAAAGGTCAGCGCGAGGATCTGATACGAGGGGACGCCGTGGGTCAGCAGGTTGGCGATGCGATGCGTCACGACGCGCGTCTTGCCGCTGCCAGGCCCCGCGAGAATCAAAAGCGGCCCTTCCAGTCGCTCTACCGCTTCGCGCTGAGCCGCGGTCAGTCCGTGAAACAAATAGTCCAAGCCAGTCCTTTCAAACGTGTCGCCGGTATACAGAGATCGGGTTGCCATGGGCCCGACCGGCCCCTCTACTGCAATTGCCAGACAAAGCCGCCGCTGCGATCGCTCTGCATTCAAACAGTGATATTCTTAAGTTTACGGGCTTGGAGATTCTGGGCAACCGAGTGGAAGAAACGCCCACAATAAGCCTCAGTTTTGTCTGTCGCCGCCTGCGCAAAGAGAGACCTCGCAGCTCGCCTGGTCGCATTTACTCAGATCGCTTTTTGCTTCGCTCGATTGTTTCTCTTGCACGAGTTCGACGAAGTCCCATGCGTTAACTCGGTCAGAGCGCGCTTGGAGGCTGCGCATGCGTTGCTTCGAGTTCCATTCGCGCAACACAAATTGCGTCGCGTGATCTCACCCCTTGCGCAGCGCCTTGGCATGGCGAAAAATACATTTGCGCCATCCGTCGCCAGTTGCTAGCATGCGTGGTGCTAGCAGACCAACTGCGAACGAATCGCAAAAAAAGTTCGCTAGCAGGTAGTTGAAAAACGGCGCGAGTCTGTATACTCGCAACCGTTATGACTGAATCGCTCGCGCGATGCCTCGCGAGCGGCGGCGGCCGAATCTCTCGCGATTTCGCCGGCGCGAGTTGCGCACCATCCACAGCATCATTTCACGGGAGGGAACCCATGACGCGTATTCCACTCAGCGCAGTTGACGAGCAGGCCCGCGAACTTAGCCAGCGCCTGGAGATGAGCACGGCCGAGATTGGACTCTCGGTCCGCACGACCAACTGTCTCGAAGAACGGGGCATCTTCACCGTTCACGATCTGTTGCAATGTACGCGGGACGACTTGTTGAGCATCTCGAACTTCGGCGAGAAAACGCTCGACGAGGTTTACAAGGCGCTCGAAAGCGTCGGCTTCCGCCGTTCGCGAGGACAAGCGCTGGCCGTCTGAAGCGGAGCGATTTTGCAAAGTCGCTCCAAATGGCAGTCTCACCACATTGCCGGGCTGCGCCGTCGTGAATCGATTTCGCAAGGGCGCAGCCTGGCGATTGCACGAGCCCTGAACTAGCGACTGGGGAGCATTGGATAGAGCACTGCTGGACACGCCAGCAGTGGCACGCGCGAGCGCATGGTTTCTCTCATGATTCCATGCGTGATACGCGACGGGCGCTTCACGGGCGGGTTTCGAAACAGTCGAGTCCTTCGCCGCTGCGGATGAATAATCGACTGCCGACTACGGCTGGCATTGTCCAGGTTTCGGCCTTCACCAATCGGCTGAGGCCGAGCTCCTTATAGCCCGCTGCGCCCGCGGAGATCACGGCCACGCTTCCCAATTCGTTGAGGCAAAAGAGCCGCCCGCCTGCCAGGATCGGCGAACAGTAGTAACCGTGCGTGCCGCCGTTCCAACGCGTTTTTCCGTCGGCCAGTCGCAGGCAGCAAATCTCGCCGCCGTCGTTCATGCCATAGACGTGTTCGCGATCGACGACCATCGATGACAAGTAACTCGACAAGATCTCGTTCGTCCAGGCGACCTCTTTTTGCCAACGCGCGCCGTCACGTCGAATACGCAAAGCCGTCAGCGGCTTGCCTGTCGCGGTGATCAGCACCAGGTTTCCGGCCACGGCGGGCGTAGCAATGCTCTCGTCGTACGAAATCTGAAATGGGTGGCTCCAGAGGAGCGCGCCGTCGGCGACTGCCAATCCCACGACGCGCGGGCCGGTCATCACGACGACTTGCAGAGTTCCCTCGATATCGGCGATCACCGGCGACGAGTACGAAACGTTCTCCGTGAGCGATTTCCAAACGACCGCGCCGGTCAGCTTGTCGAAAGCCATGATCGTGCCGGCTCGTTCACCGCCGACGGGCGTAATTAACAGCTTTCCGCTCATTGTTGGAGATCCGGTATAGCCGAACAGCGGGACCGGCGCGCCGACCCCTTTGCCAACAGGAACGGTTACGTTTTCCGTGCCATTCACGATGGCTCGCCCGCCGGGTAGCGGCTTGCGCGCGCCGAATTGTTCGGGATAATTGACTTCCCAGATCGGCTGGCCGTTTTTCGCATTAAGACAGGCGAGTCGGCCGGCGATGCCCACGGCGTAGACGCGGTCGCCGTCGACAAGCGGGGTTGCCTTTGGTCCCTTGCCGTGCCGTTGTCCGACCGGATGGGGATTGAAATCAACTTCCGATTCGCGATCCCATAGTTTTTTTCCGTTCGCCGCGTCGAAGGCCAGCACGCGCTCGGTCGATCCTTTACGATCGGTGACAAAGACCTTGCCGCCGGCGATCACGGGGCTCGACCAACCACTGAAAAGCGGCGCTTGCCAGACGCGCGTCAGCGGCCCGGCGGGCCAGGGCTCGGCCAGTTGAGTGGTGGCGAGCGTGGCCTTTCCCCCCGGCCCGCGCCACTGCGGCCAATCCGCGGCAGGCGCCGACGGTTCGGCCGCCACCGTCCCGCGAACCAAGGCCAGACCACAGACCACGATTCCCAGACTACAATGCGCGACGCCACGAACCTCGCCGCGCAAAGCCCTCACGCGCTCGACGCAACGCAGGAGAGTCGTCTTCAGAAGATGCAAACTACGAGTGAATCGCGGATTCAAACGATCATTCCTCGGCCAGGTAACGGGCGGAACAGTTGTCGAAAGGCGTCCTTGCGGTCTCTTTTAACCCGGGGCCAGGGTCTCTCCAGACGTTCGGGCTGGACGCAGTTTGATTATAGTGGCGGCAGGCGGTTCGCGTGATACGCTTTTGACGCGGCGACAGCACACCAGTCAGCGGGAGCAACGCAGTTGGCGCGGCCCATCCGGTTCTACGGCAAAAAACGAGGCGATCGGCGGACCGGCTCCAACCAGCTTGGCCGCTTGTGGCTGGGACTGTTTTCGGGCGCCTGCCTGTTGGCCGGAATCGTGCCGCTGGTCTATATCCTGATCGAATTCGCCATTCCCGAATGGCGCGTCCATCACCGCTTTATCCATACCACAGCGCGGGTCGTCTCGACGGAGATTGTCGAGTGGCAAGACGACAAGTTCTCGCCCGAGATCTTGCTCGAGTATCACCTGGCGACCCGTCCCGACGGCGATCTTTTGACGGCCCGATCGGATTATGAAATTGTCGCGGTCCACTCGCGAAGCCAGCAGCATTGGGAGCGTCCCTATGTCGAGGAGATCCTCGCGCAGTTCCCGGTCGGCAGCGAGCACGATAGCTGGTACGATCCGCGCCATCCCGACACGATTGTTTTGATGCAGGCTTACACCTGGAGCGCCTGGCTGATGCTGCTGTTGCCGGTCGCGTTCATCACGATCGGCGGCGGCGGCTTGATCTTTGTAGTGTTGACATGGGGCAAGTCGACGGAGCGACTTTCGGCCGGCTCGCAGCGTCCGTCCGGATTGGATCTCTTTCAAACCCCGTCGCGCGGCGGTCCGGCGGCGCAGTTTCCGTTTGTGCCCGATCCGGATGAACTGGGAGACAGCCCCGGCACGCTGCTGGCGCATCGGCTGCCTCCTGCCAAGGCCGAATGGCGGCTGTTCGCGGCCGTGGCGTTTTGCCTGTTTTGGAACAGCCTGGTCGCATTTTTTCTGACCAGCGCGATCCAGGATATTCGCGATGGCGACCCCGACTGGTGGATGATCGCGTTCGTTACCCCCTGCCTGATCATTGGTCTCGGTTCCATCGCCTACGTCGGCCGATTGCTGCTGATCGCCGGCGGAGTGGGGCCGACGATCGTCGAAGTCTCCGACTATCCGCTAACGCTCGGCGGCGAGTACGAACTGGCGCTCACGCAAACCGGGCGGCTGCATATCGAATCCCTGGACGTGCGATTGGTCTGCGAAGAGATGGCCACATTTCATCAGGGAACGAATTCCCGCGCCACCGTACGGCGCGTTTATGAACAACTGCTGATCTCGCGGCAGAATTTCGAGATTCATCACGGCCTGCCATTCGAGGCCCGCGCGAGGCTGCCGGTTCCGGCCGCGGCGATGCACTCGTTTCAGGCGACTCACAATCGCGTGGAGTGGAAGATCGTCGTCCGTGGCGCCGTCCAGCGCTGGCCCGACTTCGAACGGGGCTTTCCGTTGGTGGTGTGCCCCGCTTCCGGATCGGGAGTGCCCACATGAACGCGCCGGCGATCACTCTCACCTTGCACGACTCTCGCCGCGTTTACCGGCCGGGCGAGAAACTCTCGGGACAGTATTTCATTGAAACTGTGGATGGCGCCGAGACGCAGGCGGCCGAGGTCTCGGTCCTGTGGCACACGGAAGGGAAAGGAGACGAGGATATCGCCGTCCATTTTTTCGATCGAGTCTCGCATGATGAACGGCCCGGTCTCGACTTCCGCCAGCCGCGCGTTTTCTCCACAGTGCTGCCGAACTCGCCACTGAGTTACGAAGGAGTGCTGGTCAAAATTCGCTGGTGCGTGCGGCTGCGCGTCTTCTTGTCGCGCGGCAAACAACTTGTCGAAGAGCGCGCGTTTCAATTGGGCGAAGTCCCGCCGGCGCGGGCCGTGCTACCATGAGCGGCGCCGAGCCGCGGCCTGCGCCTGAGAGCGGCGAACCGCGCGCGGCCCTTCCGCGATCGAACCCTTTTTCGACGCGCTTCATTCAGCCCGGCGCCATTCCGTATTTCTTTCCGCCAGGCGTTGACGCAGCGCAACTCGTCTTGCGACTAGAACAAGGGGGTGGGTGGGGCGAAATCATTGGACCGCACGGCAGCGGCAAATCGACTTTGCTGGCGGAGTTGTTCCCGCGACTGAGCGAGCGTGGCAAACGGCCATTGTTATTCACGCTCCACAACGGCGAACGGTCGCTCGCGCGGCATCGCGCAGAGCTTGCGTACGCGGACGCGAAATCGCTGATTGTCGTCGACGGGTATGAGCAGTTGTGGCCCTGGAACCGGGCTCTTTTGCGGCGTTTTTGTCGGCGCCGCGGGGCCGGATTGATCGTCACGGCGCACGCGCCGATGGGTTTGCCTCGCCTCTATTCTTGCGCTGTCGATCGGCAAACTGCCGCCGCGGTTCTTGAGCGGCTGCTACCAATCAGATCATCGATCGGACAGGCCGATCTGGAACGCGCGCTTGCGACGCATGGTCAGAATTTGCGCGAGGCGCTGTTCGAGTTGTATGACTTGTATGAGCTGCGGCAGCCTTCCCAGGGCGCCTAAAGTATTTGCCGCGCCGGGCCGCGGTTTGTGAACTAGTGTTTTGTGATTGGTCCAGACGAGCGCCGCGATTCGGCGAATCTTGTTGAGCCATTCTCGAACGGGCTGCGTATGGAATCGAGCCCGCTTCGGCAGAATAAAAAAGTTGTCCGCGCCCAGCACAAACGCGAAAGTTTTGTCTGCGTAGTCCGGCAAACTTGCCCTAATCGCCACAATCGTTGTGCGCGACAAGGTCTTGCTAGCAGGAAAGCGCAGCCAAATGATGCATTCACCCTACAAGGTGCTTGACAGTTCGCTCGCCCGGCCCTCTAACCGATAGAGACGGTCCAAACGAGCGTTATCGGAGAGAGAAAAATGACCCACACGACACTGCGTTACGCGATCATGACGTCGGCCTTCGTCGGCTCGATGTTTGTCTCTCCGCCGGAGAGCAAGGCGATCTTTCATTGGTGCAAAGGTTGCGGACAGCCCGCCGCAGTATATCCCGTGGCGCCGGTCTACGCGCCTCCGGTTGTGGCCGCTCCGGCCCCGATCGTGACGAATTACAACCCATGCAACGCCTGTGCGCCGCCGACGACGGTGAGCTACGTCCCGCAAACGGCGTATCGGCCTGTGGTAGTCAACACGCCGGTGACGACCTATCAGCCCGTTGCCGGGTGCGGTCCTTGCGGTAACCCAGTCACGACCATGCGTCCGGTGACGACGATGGTGCAAACAACCCAATACGTGCCCTACACCAGCTATCGTCCGGTCTACTCGGTCGGCTACGCCGCCCCGGTCGTTCCGCAAGTCGTTCAATATGCTCCGGCCCCGGCGCCAGCGCCGGTTGCTGTGCAATATGCTCCGGCTCCGCCTGCTCCGCCGACGACTGTGCAATACCAGGCGGCTCCGGCGCCCGCTCCGGTTCCGCCTCCTCCCTGTGCGCCGACTGTCCCGCAGGCCACGGTCGCGCCCGCTCCGACGCCCGGCCCGTCGCCATCGGACGTCGCTCCGCGGTACGACCCGAACAATCCGCCGACGAACCCGCCCGACATTCGGATGAAGCCGACTCCGGAAGAACCGCTGTTGCAGTACAAAGCCGCTCCGGCCGCGACGGTTCCTCCGCAGCAAGCCGCGAGCGAGATCGATAATCGGACTGCCGCCCGTCCTGTGACCGGAACGTATCGCCCGGTTGCGGCGACGCCAGTTCGCCCGGCGACCGCGACCAACGATGGCTGGCGTCCCTCGGGCCGCTAAGCCAAACAGACTAGCCGCCGACTTGCCGTAACGAGCAAGCCGGAGACCCACAGCGCCCGGTTCGTCGAACGCCGATGAACCGGGCGTTTTCGTATACCACGTTGTCGCGCATTCACCGTGCGCCGCGGCGGCTCATGCTGGCGCGTGCTGTGAGCCGCATGGCGCTAGCCTGCGGGTTCTTCGTGTTCGGGCACCGCGCAAATTTACCGGGCGGCTTACGCCGCTCCGCTCCTGCTGGCGCGTGCTTTTGAGCGAATGGGGTTAGCCCACCGGTTCTTTGAATTGTTGTGGAATGAGCGTTTGTCCTATCGCGCGTTGGACGTCAACGACCAGCCGGCGCGGTAGCCGCCATTTTGCCGGCGGCGAAGCGATATGGGCGTTCTTTTCGGACCGCGTCATTTCCCCTGTGCGCAGGATTCCAAAAATACTTCTTGACGGCGTGGTGAGCTTACTGTACTACTACGTTAGTACACGTGAATCGCCTTATTTCGGCGCTGTTTGCAGCTTCGCGACAGAAGTCTTCCAGCTTCCCTGGGCGTTACCGGTCCCACGTTCTGACTTTCAGGCCAACCGATGTTCTTTTCCATCGATCCCGCCAACGGCGTCGCCATTTACGAGCAGATCGTGCGTCAGGTGAAGTTCGCCGTCGCGCGCGACGCGGTGAAAGTTGGCGAGTTGATTCCGTCGGTTCGCGAGCTGGCCCGTGAGTTGGCGGTGAACCCCAACACCGTCGCCCGCGCGTATCGGCAGCTACAAACAGACGGCGTGCTAGTCCCGCTCCGCGGCGAAGGGTTGGAAGTGGCCAGCGCCGCTCGCGGTCTCTGCCGGCGCGAGACGATCGACATCATCCGGCTGCGGATTCGCCAGGTGCTTACCGAGGCGCGGCAAAGCCAGATGACCGCGCAGGAACTCTCCAAACTTTTCGAGGCGGAACTCAAGGCCATTTAGTGCCGATCCTAAAACCGGAATTTGCTACTTTCAACACCGCGATGTCGCTCGCAACCGCCAGTTTTCGGATAGGTTTTTAGCAACAGGAATCTTGAACATGCCCCCAGCCATTCGTTTGGCCAATGTCACCAAGCGCTACGGCCGACAGACGGCGCTCGACAATGTCTCGCTCGAAGTTCCCACAGGCTGCGTCTTTGCTCTGCTGGGCGAAAACGGCGCCGGCAAGACGACAGCCATCCGTATTCTGCTAGGACTCTTGGAGCCCGATTCGGGCGTCGCCGAAGTCCTGGGAATCGACAGCCGCAATCGAAGGCAAGATATCTTGCGCCACGTGGGCTATGTCTCCGAGCGGCCGACGCTGTACGACTGGATGACGGTCGCCGAGATCGGCTGGTTCACCGCCGGCTTTTACGGGGGCGATTACGCGCGGCATTATGAGCGATTGATTTCCGATTTCGGCCTGCCGCCGAAGCGAAAGATCAAAGACCTCTCGAAAGGAATGCGGTCGAAGGTGGCGCTTTCGCTTTCGCTGGCGCACCAGCCCCAGGTGCTATTGCTCGACGAGCCGACCTCCGGGCTCGACACGATGGTGCGGCGCGAGTTTCTCGAAAGCATGGTCGACCTGGCCGCCACCGGCCGCACCGTGCTGCTCTCGAGTCATCAGATTCACGAAGTCGAGCGCGTGGCCGACTATGTGGCCGTGCTGCACGAAGGGAAGCTGGTCCTTGCCGAACGATTGGACGACCTGAAAGACAATATCCGCGCGCTGCTGGTCACGCTGGACGACGGCGTGGCCATGCCGCGCGTGACGGGCGAGATATTGCGTGAGAGGCGCCAGGCTCGCCAATGGCAGGTTCTGGCCCGCGGCATGAGCGACGAGCAGCTCGCCGAGTTGCGTTCCGCGTCGATGGTGACGGACGTTGAAGTTCGCAGGCCGACGCTGGAAGAGATTTTTGTGGCGTACATGCGAACGCCGAGCGCGAACGAGAGCACGCACTCCGGTTCCGCCGACGCCATTCGCGCCGGGGAGGTCTTTCGCCCATGAGCGACGAAATAATTCGCCGGATGATGTGGAAAGAGTACCGGATGTTGCGCGGGCTATGGATCATGCTCGCCGCGCTGGCCTGCGCGGCGCAAGTGATTTGGGCCATGACGCTTTCTTTCATGCCCGGCACGGTCAATTACGCCGCGATCTGGCTGTATGGCATTCCGCTGGTGGTGGTGGCGTTGTTTTCGCTGGGAGCGAGCGTGATTCTGTTCTCGCAGGAGCGCGAAGAAGGGACCGATGCTTTTTTGCGATCGCTACCGATCGTTCCCGGACGCTTGTTCTTACCAAAGGTGGTCACGGCGATCGGCGCGCTGACCCTGTTGGCCCTGGCGTTGACGGTTTCAACGCTGGTGGTGGCTGCCTGCTTCCGCTCGACGCAGACCATCAACGGCCGCGATATTTTGAATCTGATGGCTCGCTTCGGCCTGGCGCCGATCGAGGTGCTGGCCTGGGGGATTCTGTTTTCGTTGATCACGCGGCGGACGTTGGTGGCGGCCTGTCTGGGAGCGGCCGCGGCTTCGCTCGTCGTCCATCTTTCAGCCCGGATCGTGAGTCCCGACGCGCTCTTGTTGCAAGATCCCCAGCCGTATGGCGAGGCCTTGTTTCCCTATCGCTTGGGCTTTCTGGTTTTGGCGATCGGCCTGGACCTTTGGCTTGGCCGCCACTGGTTGGGGGCGCCGCCGATCGAAGACTGGGTATCGATCTGGCGGACGCGCCGCACTCAGGCGAAGGCGCAAGCGGAAGCGAACTCAGCCAGCGAGGGATCAGGCCGCCAGCCGAGCGGGCCATCGCGCCTAGTGGCGCTCGGACACTTGCTCTGGCAATCGTGGCGGCTGTCGCGCGGCTTGATGATCACGCTCGTGGGCGCCGGCACGCTGGGGCTCGTGGTGCTTGCCTCGATGAAAGACGATCCCAACGATCGTCTGAAATGGGCCTTTGGACTATTGATGGGCGTTGTGACGCTGATGGGATCGGTCGCGTTCCTGGCCGATCACCAAGGGCGGCGTTTCCGCTACTTTTCGGAGCGACCGGTCAACCCGCGGCTGGTCTGGCTCAGTCGACAGTGGTCGTGGCTCGGCGTGATCGCCGTCTGGCTTTTGATGGCCGTCCCCATCTGGCTGGCGGTCGTCTTTCGCGTTCGTCTGTTCAAGCACCTGGCCGAGGACATCAGGATTTGGGACCTGCCTTTTTGGCGCTCCAGATCGCTGGCCGAGGGTCTGCAGCGCTTCAGCGGCCGCTTGAATCAATTGCCGGTCTGGCTGCTGTTAGGTTACTTCATGCTATTGGCGTTCTCGACAGGGCAACTCGGCTCGATCTTCCTCCGCAGCGGCGTGTTGGCCTGTGTGCTGGGGATCGTGCTTTCTGCTCTGGCGTTCGTGTGGGTCGCCTGCATGGAATCGCTAGGAGTGAGTTGGCTGTTGGCCGCCGCGCCGATTCCGCTCATTGCGCTGCTCGTCAGTTGGATTCGGATGTCGGACTGGTTCGGCGAGCGGACCGGCCCGCGCGTCTGGATCCGGGCAGGCTTGTCGATCGTGCTGCCGGTGGCGGCGATGATCGGCACGATGGCCGCCTGCCGCGTGGCGCTGGTCCCGGACGTATCGCCGGGATTCTCGTTGCAGGAATACGCCGCGGAGGTCACGCCCGAGGCTCGTGAAACGGCCGCCCTCTATCTTCGCGGCGCGGATATGATGACCGGCGTCAACCGATCCAGCGTCCGTCGATTCAGCGCGGTTCCCTATGTTCCCTATGTAGCGTCGCGCAACCATATCCAAACGAACGAAACGGCAGATGAGCGCAAGGCGGCGTACGAACAAGATTTCGCGGCTTGGCAAAGCTGGGTGGCGGATAATCGGGCAGCCCTCGATTTGTTTATGCAGACCAGCAAGCATAAAGACTGCGCTCTGCCACTGTCGTATACTTTCGGTCTTATGCGAAGCCGCCTCGATGATGGCGTGCAAATGCTGATGTGGGACGCGCTCGCGCAGACGCGAAACGGAAAGCTCGACGCGGCGCTGGCCCGAATCATCGCCGGGCTGCGAATGAGCACGCACTTGGAGGAACGTCAGCTCTGGTTCCATGGAGGATTCTACGCGCTGCGAGAAGCTACGCCGCAACTCCTCGCGTGGTCGGTCGCGCCCGGGCAAACGCCCGAGAGAATTCGAGAGGCCATCGCGGCCCTGGGCGCTTGGGAGCGCAGCCTTCCAACGCCTGCGCAGATCGCCAAGGCTCAGTGCGCGTGGCTGACCGACGTCCTCTTAACCGATCCCACAAAACGAGCTCGAAGTGACGAGATTTCGCCTGGCTACGCCGACTCGATGAGGACGCCATTCTTAGTCATGAGTCTGCTGCCGTGGGAGCGAGCGCGGGCGATCCGCGTGTTGAACCTGTTGACGGCCAACGCCTTGCAGGAAGATCGCAACGTTGAAGCGGCGTTGGCCTCCGGCGAACCGATGGCGCTCCGCTTCTATCGCGACCCTTGGCGCGCGGAACGAGTAGTTCAGCCCTGGCTCGACTCGACTCCGATCCTGATCGACTTATCGATGCACTATTTGGCGCAGGGACAGAATTGGAACATGCGATTAGAGTCTGCGTGGTCGGTCGCGGCCACGCGAATTCTCTTGGCCCTGACGGCCTGGCGGCTCGAACATGGCAAATTGCCCGAAACGCTCGACGAGCTCGTCGGTCCTTACTTCGAACGGCTCCCGCGCGACCCTTTCACCGGAGCTGGCTTCATCTATCTGCGCAGCGGCGCACCGACGACCCTGGT